>CAYOHM010000023.1:0-25078 GCA_964403785.1 uncultured Alistipes sp. | reverse complement strand
AAAAATGTGATAAAATACTAGGGTTGATTTATTTTATTTGTATTTATTATGGAAAGGAAAATTTTATGCTTACCAAACGTGAAGACATTCGTAACATAGCCATTATCGCCCATGTAGACCATGGCAAAACGACTCTCGTTGACCAGCTGCTTCGCCAAAGCGGTGTATTCCGCCAGAATCAGGAGGTTGCAGAGCGCGTCATGGATTCAAATGACATTGAACGTGAGCGCGGTATCACAATTCTGTCAAAGAACACGGCAGTTTTTTATAAAGACACCAAGATAAATATTATTGATACTCCCGGCCATGCTGATTTTGGCGGTGAGGTTGAACGTGTACTTAAGATGGTAAACGGCGTTATTCTCGTAGTTGACGCATTTGAAGGCGCTATGCCGCAGACAAAATTTGTTCTCCAAAAGGCCCTTGAGCTGGAGCTTTCTGTTATTGTCTGCATAAATAAGATTGATCGTCCCGAGGCAAGACCAAAAGAAGTTATTGATGAAATTCTTGAGCTTCTTATTGATCTTGGCGCAAATGACGAGCAGCTTGACTGTCCTTTTATCTTTGCTTCAGCGAAGTCAGGATATGCTATGAATGAACTTGATGACGAGCCTAAGGATATGGTTCCTTTATTTGAGGCTATTGTTAATCATATCCCTGCTCCTGAAGGTGACCCTGATGCAGGCACACAGATTCTTATCAGCACAATCGACTATAACGAGTATGTCGGACGTATCGGTGTCGGCAAGGTTGATAACGGTAAGATTAAAGTTAATCAGGAAGTTGTTATGGTAAACGCCCATGACGAATCTGTAAATAAGCGCGTTAAAATCAGCAAATTATATGAATTTGAAGGTTTAAATAAGGTGGAGGTCAACGAAGCTTCCATCGGTGCAATCGTAGCTATTTCAGGAATTTCAGATATACACATCGGAGATACCATCTGTTCACCTGATAACCCGGTTGCAATTCCGTTCCAGAAGATTTCCGAGCCTACTCTTTCGATGGATTTTATGGTAAATGACAGTCCTCTTGCCGGTCAGGAGGGAAAATTCGTAACGACAAGGCATCTGCGTGACAGGCTTTTCCGCGAGTTAAATACTGATGTGAGCCTTCGTGTGGAGGAGAAAGAGGGAATTGACGGATTTAAGGTTTCAGGACGTGGTGAGCTGCATCTTTCGGTTCTTATTGAAAATATGAGACGTGAGGGCTTTGAATTTTCAGTAAGCAAGGCAGAGGTGCTTTACAAATATGATGAGCGTGGTAAGAAGCTTGAGCCGATGGAGCTTGCGTATATTGATGTTCCGGATGAATTTTCTGGCACCGTTATCCAGAAGCTTTCGCAGAGAAAGGGAGAGCTTCAGGGTATGTCCCCTATAAACGGCGGTTACACAAGACTTCAGTTCTCCATACCTTCAAGAGGTCTTATAGGCTTCAGAGGTGAATTTATGACGGATACCAAGGGTAACGGCATCATCAACACTTCATTTGAAGGCTATGAGGAGTACAAGGGAGACATCCAGTACCGTAAACAGGGTTCTCTTATTGCTTTTGAATCGGGTGAAGCTATCACTTACGGTCTTTTCAATGCCCAGGAGCGCGGCCAACTCTTTATCGGACCTGGTGAGAAGGTATATGCCGGTATGATAGTCGGTCAGAATCCGCGTACAGAGGATATTGAGGTAAACGTATGCAAGACAAAGCATCTTACTAATACACGTTCTTCAAGTGCTGATGAGGCATTAAGGCTCGTTCCTCCAAGAATATTAAGTCTTGAGCAGGCACTTGATTATATTGATACCGATGAATTGCTTGAGGTGACACCTGTAAGCCTTAGAATCCGTAAGAAGATTCTTGACCACACGGCAAGATACCGTTCAAAGAAGAATTAAAGCTTTATTACAAATAAAAAATGGGGCTGTGCATTAACATATGTTAAATGCCAGCCTCATTTTATGTATTTTACTTAGGACGTACGGTAAGTCTTGTTATAAGTCCGTTCTCGTCCACTCTTCTGACCGTTGCAATAGCCATTACATAGTATCCTCCGATGGATGCCACAAATTCCGCCTGATTGTCATTTACAATTTCCGCATCAGATATAAGATACTGACGGAAGGAAAATTTATTCTTAAAGAACATATCTATGGCTTCGCGTCCGTATACATGGTACTCCTGACGGCCTGTACTGTTCGGGCAGTAATCCGTAATTGTGCCGTCCTCTGCAAAAATCTGTGCAAGCACCTCATTATCACATTTTTTTAATGCATCAATATATTTTTCAATAGCTCTCATTGTCATTTCCTCCCATTAATATACCTTCTCTGAATTGAGCAATGCATCCGTTCCGCCGTCTGTAAACAGAATGATACCATTGACACCCCTTGCAGCATCGGACAAGAGGAAATTCATAACTGCCGCAATCTCATCAGGGTCCATCAGTGCATCCGAGCCATAACGAACCGGAATCGGAAGGGCGCTGACCGCAAATTTAGCAGCATCGCTTAAGCTGTCCGTCATAGGAGTGCGTACATTTCCCGGTGCAACAGCATTAACACGAACGCCGTTTGCAGCCCAGGATGCAGATACTCTTCTGACCCATCTTGCGAGAGCATATTTGGTTGCCATATAAATTGACTGACCTATTGTCTGGTTTTTAGCATCCAGATTCTTTACGATATTGCAGACTCTCTGTTCATCACCGACATTATTTAAAAGGTCCACAATATCCATACGTCCGGTTCCCTGTGAAATCGTATTGGAAACTGTCACCACTACACTTCCGTGCTTCTTTTTAAGCAGGTCATAAACACCTCTTGCAACCTTTACCGTACCGAAATAATTTAATGATATAACAAGCTCAAGATTACCGCAGTTACCTGACACGCCCGCATTGCAGATGATTCCGTCTATGCCGTCCTGACATTTTTCGTGAATTGAATCAATCGCAGACTGTCTTCCCTCCGGTGTGGCAAGATTGGCACAAATATCTCCATTCTTCAAATCCACATTAATGACTTCATGCCCTTCATTTTTAAGAACCTTTACTGCTGCTGCTCCGATTCCGCTTGAGCCGCCTGTTACTACATATACTCCCATGATTTCCTCCTAACCGCCTTTCGGCTTTCTCTTGTTTTTTACTGATAATTTTATTATAATAACTACTGATACCTTTTAAATAATCAATTTATAAATATTTTAGGAGGTCAGATATATGATTACGGTAAATTTAGATTACGAAGCCTCTAAACCTCTTTACATACAGCTCTACGAATCCATAAAGGAGGACATTATTAAAAAACGTCTGCCTCCGGATTCCATACTGCCTTCCAAGCGCGCACTTGCCGCGCACCTCGGCATCAGCGTAAAGACGATTGAAAATGCCTATTCCCAGCTCCTCTTGGAGGGCTATGTCTATTCAGTTGAAAAAAAAGGATTTTATGTAAATGAACTTTCAGATTATCGCACATTTTCTGCCAAGACCAAGCCCTATCATTCAAAATATCAGGATGAAGCTTATCTGGTGGATTTGAAGGCGAATAAAAACAGCATGGAAATGTTTCCTGCTTCTACCTGGTATCGAATGATGCGCGAAACCCTCTCATATGATACTGCTACGCTCCTTGACACCGTTCCCTTCAACGGGCTCGGAGAGCTTCGCATTGCCATTGCACGCTACCTTATGGAATTTCGTGGAATGAATGTTTCTCCGGACCAGATTATCATAGGTGCGGGTACTGAATATCTGTATACAAGATTGATTCAGCTTCTCGGACGCAGCACTCGCTTTGCAGTAGAGGACCCCGGTTATAATAAAATACGTGCCATTTATCAGAGTAATGAGGTTATTTATGATGCCATTCCCCTGGACAAGGACGGTATCCGTATGGATTTGCTCGAAGCCTCCGACTGCGATGTGGTCCATGTATCCCCTGCGCACCACTTTCCACTTGGACTTGTGATGCCAATTACCAGAAGACTTGAGCTGCTATCATGGGTCAACGAAAAAAAAGACAGATATATCATTGAGGATGACTATGACAGTGAATACAGATACCACGGAATACCTGTTCCCCCACTGTACAGCATTGATGTACGCGGAAAAATCATTTATATGAATACCTTTTCAAAATGTATCACTCCCGCCGTCCGTATCAGCTATATGGTACTTCCTGAGGAGCTTATGGAAAAATACATAGCCACAATGAATTTTTATTCCTGCTCAGTATCAAGCTTTGACCAATTCACCCTTGCCAAATTCATTGACGGAGGATATTTGGAACGCCACATCAACCGTCTTAAGCGTTTCTATGTAAAACAGCATAATGACTTCATCGAAGCAATAAACCATTCTCCTCTTTCAAAAAAATCACGAATCATCGAGGATGCTGCAGGTACACATTTTCTGCTGAAAATAGACACGGTACTGACCGATAAGGAGCTTATATTAAAGCTTAGAGAAAAGAAAATACTGATTTCATGCCTATCAGAATACTGCGAACATCCCAATCCGGATTACGCAGGTACACTAATCGTGAATTACTCCGGCATCAGTATGCAGCAGATTCTTTATTTTATCGAAAATTTGGACCAACTTCTGTAATGATTGAGTAAGTGGATTTTTGGGGTTATGGGGTATGTCACGAAGTGACATAGTAACTTGCACAAGGATTGCGGCAAGTAAGCTAGCTTACTTCACGCAATCTTTGCGCAAGCTACTTATGAAGCTGCGCTTCATACCCCATAACCTCAAAAATCCACTTACTCAATTAACATCCTCATTACCTTGCAGTAACACTCACATCGACTGAATTAACGTTTTCCGCCAAATCTTCCTTTATTCTGAAAATCAAAACGCCTGTCACGGATTCACCGGCTTTTACGCTTGTGCCGTCCATATTAGTAATATCGCTTTTTAGCATTGTTCTATACATTGCAGCCGATTCAGTATTATTTACCAGCGCCTTAATGGATGCATGTGAAGCGTCAACGCCTATAACAGTATCCACAGCGGAGTTGTTCTTAAGCTCATACTCCACAACAAGGAGCTTGTAACCCGACGGTGCTTCTACGCTAAAGGAATATTCATCCGTTGGATATTTGTCATTAACCGAATAACCCACAAGCGAAAGCTCAACGCCTGAAATGTTGAGCAAATCCTCAAGAGTATTCGATACCTCCATGCCCTCCTGTGATTGTCCTGCGGACTGATTCTGGTTGTCCGCTGTCTGCTGGTCGGATGTATTCTGCTCAGCACTTACTGTCTCTGACGCCTTAGGAATCTCGCCCGTACACTCTCTGTAATAATTAATCATTCGTCCGGCGGCATACTCTGCGACCAGGTCCTCCTCCTCGTTTGTAAGCTCAATTATCTGCGTACAGCCTGAAAGCGCTGCTGCCATAATAAACATCATCAATAATAAAATATGCCTTTTCAATGTTACCCCTCCAATTATCTTAAAGCTTTAGGTAATTGTATCATTTTAAGCCCGGCGTGTCAAAATTTAATCACTCTTTTGCAGAATCAAGCTCAAACCAGAATTCCACGCCATTATCGTGATTAATCACACCATATTTCTGCTTATGCTGCTCCATAATCGCCTTTACAATCGAAAGTCCGATTCCGTTGCCTCCATACTCCCTCGTCCTTGCTTTATCAACCTTATAGAATTTTTCCCAAATATTTTCAATATCCTCCTGCGGGATTTGTTCACCGGTATTAAATACGCTGACCCTTGCATTCACATCATTCGAGGTGACAGAAATCTTTATCCTCTTATCCATATTGCAATGGTTGATTGCGTTAGTAAAGTAATTTATTATTACCTCCTCAACCTTATACTCGTCAGCCCATACATCAATATGCTCTTTATCACTTTCAAAGGTGACCTCTATATCCTTCTGCTCCGCCATCAGGCTTTTTGATGCTATAACCGTTTTTACCACTTCAACTATATCAAATCTCTCCAGTGAGAGCTGGTCATTTCCAAATTCAAGCTGATTTAGTGTCAAAAGCTTTTTGACCATATTATTCATACGCGAAGCCTCATCTATGATTACATCACAATAAAAGGATGTACTTTCAGGGTCATCGGTAATTCCCTCCTTAAGTCCCTCCGCATAACCTTGAATAAGTGCAATGGGAGTTTTAAGCTCATGCGAAACATTTGAGAGAAATTCCTTTCTCATCTCATCAACCTGCTCTTTTGTTTCAATATCCTTTTGAAGCTCCACATTAGCGCTTTTAAGCTCCGAAATCGTGCTTTCAAGCTTCGAGGATAATGTGTTCATGCTCTTTCCGAGAAGTCCTATCTCGCTCTTATCATTACTTTCATAGGAAACATCAAAATCAAGCTCTGACATTTTCTCTGCAATAGCAGATAATTCCCTTATCGGTTTGGCAACCAGCGTTCCCATTGAATATGCAACAACCGCGGCCACAACTGCGAGTGCCAGACCCACATAAATGATGAATCTGTTGGAAATTCCGACATTTTCCTGCATACTCCTGACTCCAAGGCTCATATATATCATTGTACCATTTGACATATTGCCGATAAGCTCCAGATATGTGTCATCCATTTTGTCATTATATATCTCATAAAGAGTGTAATTATCCGTTTCCAAGACGGTACTGGCACCCTCTATCTCATTCATATCATCACCGGCCATAATCTTGGCAAACATAGAGCTCTGAAGCCTTCTTATAAAGCTGTCGACATCTCTCATGGACGCGTAGACAATGCTCCAGTCATTATCGATGACCATAATCGAAATATTGCTTCTTGCAGTTACCATCTCAAGATTATTCTTAAGTCCGGCATCATCAATTGTACCCTGTGTGTAGTCACTTAGATATCCGTCAATCACCTTGTAAGTCTTCTGAAACAATTTTTCCTTGTCTTTTAAATAGAACTTATCAAGGAACAAAGTGTTCACCAATACCGTCACTCCAACAATGCACAGGGAACAGGCAAATATAATAAATGTAATTTTAAACCTGATTGAGTGTTTCATCGCTATACCTCAAATTTGTAGCCCATACCCCAGACAGTCTTTATGCAGTCGCCTGCATCTCCCATTTTCTTTCGAAGTTTTTTAACATGGGTATCTATTGTTCTTGCATCTCCGAAATAATCATAATTCCATACATTGTTAAGAATCTTCTCCCTTGACAGAGCGATTCCCTTGTTATCAATAAAATAATTTAACAGTTCAAATTCCTTGAAGCTTAAATCAATCAGCTCACCTTTGATTTTAACCGTATGAGCTGCCCTGTCTACTTCAATATCACCCTCACGCAATACCTCGTTATTGTCTATCATATACGTCCGGCGTATAATTGCATCAACCCTTGCCGTGAGGATTTTGGGACTGAACGGCTTGCTTATATATTCATCAACGCCAAGCTCAAAACCCAGCAGCTCGTCCCTCTCATCGGACTTTGCCGTAAGCATAATAATCGGCACCTTGGAATTTTTGCGTATTTCACGGCATACCTCCCAGCCGTCCATCTTAGGCATCATAACATCCAAAATAATAAGTGCAATATCCTTGTCCTTGAAAAATATATCAATAGCCTGCTCTCCGTTTTCCGCCTCAATAACATCAAAATCCTTTTTTACAAGGAAATCCCGTACCAGCTTTCTCATTCGGCTTTCATCATCAACGACTAAAATCTTTATCCGTTCCATAAATACACATCCTTCTGCTAAATTGATAAGCTTTATTATATGGACAATCTATGAAAAAATTGTGTCTTAATATCAGTTTAATCCTCTGCCTTTTCCGTAGCTTTTGGCAGTGCTTCTTCCTCATCCTGAAGTGTTTTAAGCTGCTTTTCAAGCTGTTCTATCTGCTCCTTAAGGGCCGCAGCTTTATTTTCCGCCTCTGTTACGGCTTTTTCACGCTCTTTAACCTTGGACTCCCTCGTCTTTAATTCCTCAGCCCAGCCTGAATACTCATCTAAAACCGCTGTTTCATAATTTATAATATTAACATTGCTGCTTGTCGAGGCAATATAAAGCATTGCAATAATGCCAATAATCAATACGACATTAAGTGCAGCAGAAAATATCAGCTTATCCTTAAGTGACTTTGTATTTACATCATCTTTTTTCTTCTCCTTGACGCTCTGCACCTGCTCCTGCGCCATATCATCCGCTGCTTGTTCACCGGCGTCCTGTCCGTCAGAAACACCCGTTTCCTCGTTGACCTCAAAAATACCACTCTGCATCAAATATTCTTCAAGTGCCCTTAAATAATCGTATCCTATGTCGGTTTTAAACAAATTCTCTTCAATTATTTTGTTGTAAATCTTATATACCTCCTGAGGTGATGAGCTGTCCGTTTTCTGGGACAGATACTTTACTGCCTGCATTTCTTTTTTGGCAGCTTCTGCCTCCTCAAGAGTATCAAATTCATAGCCTTCAACAAGATATTTTTCTGCCATAATAATCCCCCCTAATTGATTACGAAACCAAGGCGTATGTGTTCTTACAGGATTTTACCACATTCCGCACTTTTTTTCATTACAAAATCACATAAATCGTACATAAAATAAAACAAAAGAATTTTTTTCTTGTAACTTGTCCGATTAAATAGTACAATGTCAGAAGAAAAATGTAACCGAAGGAGCATCCCTATGAAACATTTATTAAGTCCGTTGGATTTGTCAATCGATGAGCTAAATGATTTATTGGATCTGGCATCAAGGATTGCCTCTGATCCAAAAAAATTTTCTAAATGCTGCGAAGGCAAAAAACTTGCCACTTTATTTTATGAACCTAGCACTCGTACCCGTTTAAGTTTTGAAGCTGCAATGCTTAATCTTGGCGGTTCCGTCCTAGGTTTTTCTTCTGCTGACTCCTCTTCAGCCGCCAAGGGTGAAAGCGTATCAGATACCATAAGGGTTATTTCCTGCTATGCGGACATCTGTGCAATGCGCCACCCAAAGGAGGGTGCGCCCATGGTAGCCGCAGGTAAATCAAGTATCCCCGTAATAAATGCAGGTGACGGCGGACATCAGCATCCTACGCAGACCCTCACAGACCTTATGACAATACGTGAATTAAAGGGACGTCTGTCAGACCTTACAATAGGTCTTTGCGGTGATTTAAAGTTCGGACGTACCGTGCACTCACTTATTGAGTCCCTTGCCCGATACAGCGGAATAAAATTTATCCTCATATCACCGCCTGAGCTTAAGGTTCCAGATTATATCCGTGAGGATGTCCTCGATGAAAAACACATCGAATATAAAGAGGTGGTTACTCTGGAGGAGGTAATGCCGGAGCTTGATATTCTTTATATGACGCGTGTTCAGAGAGAACGTTTCTTCAACGAGGAAGATTATTTAAGAATGAAGGATTTTTACATCCTTGATAAGTCCAAAATGGCGCTTGCCAGGGAGGATATGCTTGTACTTCACCCGCTTCCGAGAGTCAATGAGATTTCCGTGGAGGTGGATGATGACCCGAGAGCATCTTATTTTAAGCAGGCACAGTTCGGCGTATATGTAAGAATGGCTCTGATTCTTACACTATTGGGGGTAGAAACATGTTAAACGTAGGTGAACTTCATAACGGAATAGTACTTGACCATATCAAAGCCGGCAAGAGCATGCAGATTTACTACAACCTCGGTCTTGATAAATTGGATTGCTGCGTGGCTATCATCAAAAACGCAAGAAGCAACAAAATGGGTAAAAAAGACATAATCAAAATAGAAGGAGGTATAGACCTTGTAGACCTTGATATCCTCGGCTTTATCGACCACAATATCACGGTTAATATTATTAGAGACGGCAGTATTACAGAGAAAAAAGAATTAGCGCTGCCTAAGACGATTACCAACGTAATCAGGTGCAAGAATCCTCGCTGTATTACCTCAATCGAACAGGAATTA
The DNA here is from genome assembly GCA_964403785.1 of uncultured Alistipes sp. Classification (GTDB taxonomy): domain Bacteria; phylum Bacillota; class Clostridia; order Lachnospirales; family Lachnospiraceae; genus MGBC120314. The sequence continues at coordinate 15,172 of CAYOHM010000023.1, read as the reverse complement.
GACCAGGTATTTGTACTGACTGACGAAGAAAAACAGCTCTACCGCTGCAAATACTGTGAAGAAAAATACGATAACAGATAAGCATCAAAGCAAAACAAAAATTCCACCCTGCTTTAAGAAAGAAGGGTGGAATTTTTTGTCTATTGCGTACATTCTGAACCTTCAAGAGTACCCATTACATAATTAATGAACTGCTGCGCCGTTCTGCCCGAAATTCCTCCATGGCTGAGCTCCCATTTATTTGCCTCACTGCAGAGCTGCTCATTTGACATACTGATACCATTTTTTCGTGCCAGCTCAAGAACAATATCAAAATATTCCTTCTGGCTTGGCTTTGAAAAGCTGATTGTGACACCAAATCTGTTTACAAGCGAAAGCTTCTCCTGCATCGTATCCGAACGGTGCATTCCTGCCTCCTGTTCCACATCTCCTCTGTCATTCCAGGTTTCCTTTATCAGATGCCTTCTGTTGGATGTAGCATAGATGAGGATGTTTTCCGGCTTTGTTTCAACACCGCCCTCAATTACTGCCTTTAAAAACTTATATTCTATCTCAAATTCTTCAAATGAAAGGTCATCCATATAAATAATGAACTTGTAGTTGCGGTTTTTGATGCTTGCAATAACATTTGAAAGTTCCTTAAACTGATGCTTATAAATCTCAATCATCCTAAGACCCTGGTCATAAAATTCATTCACTATCGCCTTGATGCTTGTGGACTTTCCTGTGCCGCTGTCACCAAATAACAGCACGTTATTGGCTTTTCTGCCCTCGACAAAGGCTTTGGTATTATCAACCAGCTTTTTCTTTTGGATTTCATAGCCGATAAGATCCTTAAGCAGCACCTTATCCATATTGTTAATCGGAAGAAATTTAACAGTATCATTCTCCCCGCTGCTTATGCGGAATGCCTTATTAAGACCAAACATTCCCACACCGTATGCCTTGTAGAATTCTGTGACCCTGTCAAAGAACTCATTCTCATCAGAGCAGCGTTCAAGCTCACGGCTCAGCGTGATTACTTTTTCACTGACATTTTTGTTGTACATAAGCTCGGGCTTGCCAATCGACCTGTAATCGGAAATCCTTGAAAAACAATCTATTGAAAGCTCACTCTCAAGCTTTCTGAAATCATAATTAAACAGCTCCATAAAAGCTTTAAAATCATTCTTGGCGAAGTAGTTTACACTTCCGTCATTGGCGCCTATCTTCTCACAGGTAATGCTGAAGGGATTTTCATCCGTGATAAGTAAGAAGGTAAGGTAATTATGCCACAAATTTTCGTCAAATCCATAGTCAGTAGCTACAATCATTATTCTTTTTATCTGCCTGTAAATTGATGCAATAAGCTCATCCTTCTCATATTCACCCGACTCCAGTGCCTTACATACACGGCTTAATTCCATTAAAATCGAGTCCTTCGGCATATCGCCGTAAATCAGTAATTTAGAAACAATATTATGCATCCTTTAAATCTCCTATCGTGTCCTATCTCATTTTATCTCTTCCTAAGTCTTCATCTAATTTTTCCAGATACTCAACGGGATTGTCCTCCATCTTCATAAAAAAATCAAATGCGAGCAAGACCATGGTTTCCTCGTTGCAGTTATTTTCAACCTTGCCGCGGTCCAGATATCTGAATATATAATTAATTCTCTGCCATACATAACAATCCAGTATATTATAGCCCTTTATGTAATATTTCCCGAGCAGCTCATGATGGCCTGCATAATAGACAAATTCCTCGTAGATTTTGGGATGAGTGCAAAGCTCCTGCCATATTTTATCCGCATAGTCGCCTTTAAAGCCTGCATATTCGCACAGCTCATCCAGAAACTCCATAACTTTAACCCTGCTTGAATCGTAAATAATATTTGCCATATACAAACCTTCTTTCTGTTTTGCGGCACAAAGCATTACAGTTTATACGAATTGTATTCTTCACCGTCAAGGTCTTTCCAAAGGAATATGCCATTTTCCATAGTCATATAGCTATTGCTGCTGCCTTCCTTCGGAATGGATACCGAACCCGGATTCATATAAATATAATTCTCATGTACGGTGCATTTCGGCACATGGGTATGCCCGTTAAGCAGCACACAGCCCTCTCCCATAGGCAGCGGATTTTTTTCATTATATACATGTCCGTGTGTTGCATATATTGTAATTCCATCTATAAACAGTACCGAATATTCTGCAAGAATAGGAAAGTCCAGAACCATCTGGTCAACCTCCGTATCACAGTTGCCTCTCACGCAGATTAGCTGTTGTTTTACCGCGTTGAGCAGTTCAATAACCTTCTTAGGTTCATATTCCTTTGGCAGATTATTCCTTGGGCCATGATAAAGTATGTCCCCAAGCAGCAATAATTTGTCCGCCCTTTCCCTTTCAAATGCCGAGAGCATACGCTCACAATAATATTCTGAACCATGAATGTCCGATGCTATCATTAACTTCATATTTTCACCTCTTTCGTAATTATAAATAAATTGCCGCAAAACTTCAATGACTTAAATTATTGCGTCACAAAAAAAACATATATTTATCAATAAAAATTCACTATTTTTTCTTAAACTCTATATAAATTTGTTTTTAGGAGGAAAAAACTTTGATTGAGGTAAGAAATTTAGTAAAAAAATACGGCAGAAATACCGCCGTAGACAATATTTCTTTTACCATGGAACACGGCCAGATTTATGGACTTTTAGGTCCTAACGGTGCCGGCAAATCTACAACCATGAATATAATGACCGGATATATCGGAGCAACAAGCGGTGATGTCATTATTAACGGACATAATATTCTTGATGAACCTGAGGAGGTTAAAAAATCCATAGGATATCTGCCCGAGATACCGCCGCTTTACGTTGATATGACGGTAAGCGAATATCTTGCTTTTGCAGCGGAATTAAAGAAGCTTCCAAAATCAGAAAGAAATGAAGCGATTGAAAAAGCCAAGGAAATGGCAAGAGTTAAGGACGTTGAGCACAGACTTATCAAAAATCTCTCCAAAGGCTACCGTCAGAGAGTCGGTCTTGCATATGCAATTCTGGGGCTTCCTGAAATAATCATTCTGGATGAACCGACCGTCGGACTTGACCCAAAGCAGATTATTGAAATCCGTGAAATTATCCGCGAGCTTTCGGCGGAACATATCGTAATACTAAGTTCACATATATTGTCCGAGGTCAGCGCCGTATGTGATTACATTCTGATAATGTCGCATGGTAAACTTGTTGCAAAGGATACACTTGCTAATCTTAACAGTCAGATGGAAAGCAGCAGCTATGAATTAATCTTAAAGGGTGAAGCTGCAGCAGTTACCGATTTATTTGAAAATTTTGAAGACATAGCTTCATATGAGATAGAAGAAAATCCTTCCGGATGTACTGTTCATTTCGAGATGGATTCATCGGATGAAGTACTTGAAAAGTTATTTTATGAATGTGCCTCAAGAAAGCTTCCGATACTCCACTTAGATGGTATTAGAAGAAGTCTGGAGGATTTGTTCCTAGAGCTTACAAGTGATTCCAAGGAGGTCGAAAATAATGACAGCAGTTTATAAAAGAGAATTAAAAGCTTATTTTGACTCAATGATTGGATATGTATTCTGTGCATTCGTCATTGCGTTTGTCGGTATTTATTTTATGGCATACAATATGCAAAGCGGCTACCCTTACTTTGGTTATGCACTTGCGTCAGCATCGAGCATCCTTATGCTGTCAATGCCTATTCTCACTATGCGTTCATTTGCAGAGGACCGCAAAAACAAGACGGACCAGATGCTCTTTACGGCACCTGTCAATTTCACTTGCGTTGTACTTGGAAAATTTTTTGCTATGGTAACTGTTTTCCTTATACCGTGTATTGTACTTTTACTATGTCCGTTAATCATTAAAGCCAACGGTACTGCGTACTTATCCGCTGATTATTCTACAATCCTTATGTTTATTTTATACGGATGTATGTACATCGCTGTCGGTATGTTTATCTCTTCACTGACAGAAAGCCAGATTATATCGGCTGTCGGCACTTTTGCCGCCTGCTTCTTCCTGATAATGTGGAATTCTCTGGTTTCATTTATACCTGCAACAAAGGCTTCCAGCATAATAGGTTTCATACTTATCATACTTCTTCTTGCAGTTATAGTTCAGGCATTATACGGCAACGTCATTATCACCGCCGCCATAAGCGTTATTTCTTTAATCTGTGTTGCAGCGGTGTTAATAACACATTCAGATTCCATGTCCGATATTTTTGTCAACACATTATCTGCTCTGGATTTTACAGAACCTCTCTACAATGCCGCATATTACTATATCTTTGATATAGGCGGTGCAGTATTTTACATTTCAGTTATTGCTCTTTTTATCGTATTAACTGTTCAGGTTCTTAATAAAAGACGCTGGAGCTAGGAGGTAGAAAATGAATAAGATATTTTCAAAATTAAAAAATACAGCAAGTGGAAAGAAGCTAAAAAACGGCTCTTACGCAGCCCTTTCCACGATAATTGTTCTTGCTGTCATTGTTTTGCTTAACAGATTTTTTTCTCTGATTCCGGACAGCAGCAAGCAGATTGATTTAAGTGCAAACCACATATATGCAATCGGTGATACAACCCGTAAAGTAATTGACGGGCTTGAACATAACGTAGATATTATAGTTATAGCAGAAACGGGCACGGTGGATACGCGTATAGATAAGTTCATCAATTTGTATGATGACGCCTCAGATAAAATTACCGTTACATCCATCGACCCTGTTGTATATCCTTCAGCACTTACCAAATATAATACGGATTCAGATACAGTTATCATAAAATGTGATGATACAGAAAAGCAAACCTCTGTTACCTTTGATGATATCATTGTCTATGACCAGTATTATTACTACTATTACGGTGAGTATTATGAAACAGAATTTGACGGTGAGGGTCTTATTACAAGCGCTCTCCAGTATGTATCAAGCGATATAAATAATATAGTTTACGTTATGGAGGGTCATGGTGAGTCCACACTTAACTCAACCATTCTGTCACTGTTATCAAAGTCTAATTTTGAAACCTCAGATGTTAACCTGTTAACTGACGGCGGAGTTCCTGAGGACTGTGAATTACTGATTTCATATGCTCCGCAAAAGGATTTCTCAGTTGATGAATATGATTTATTAACCGATTACCTTGCAGACGGCGGTAACCTGATGCTTATTCTGGACTCATCAGCAGCGGATACGCCTAACATAGAGGCACTTCTTAATAACAACGGACTTGAGAGAGTTGACGGAGCGATTGCCGATACCTCAAGATATTATATGAGCAATCCTTATATCTTCTTCCCTGTATACGGCTCAAGCGATATTACTGATTCACTTTCAGGCGACAGCAATATTCTCTTATATAACGCATACGGTATGAAGGAGATAAGCGCCTCTGACGAAAATATAACCGTTACCCCATTCCTTACTACCTCCACAAATGGTGTAGCCGTTACTGAGGATAGCCAGCTTGCCGGAAAATATATTATCGGTGCCCTGTCAGAAAATACGGGCAGACTTACGGTAATCACCTCGACAGAGCTTATAAATGAACAGCTTCTTACAAACTATCCTAATCTGGATAACCAGACGCTTTTTGTAAATGCTGTTACGGCAAATTACGAGGATGCGGAAAATATCTCAATTCCGGCTGTAAGCCTTGAGGTAACATATAACACACCATCTAACGGCGGTATATGGAGTATGCTCTTTATCTTCGTCATTCCGGCTGCAACCCTTATTTACGGTTTCGTTAAATGGCTGTTAAGGAGGAAAGCGTAAAATGTCGCATATGTCAAAGCAAAAAAAGAATATGCTGATTCTTTTGCTTGTGCTTATTGTTTTTGTAATAATCAATGCCGCAGCGCAGTTAATTACTTCTTCCAATGAAGCAAAGCAGGAGGAGGAAGCCTCAAAGCTTGCACAGGAAAGCGTTATATATATCGAACATCCTGATGATATAACAGAAATCAAAATCGAAAACACTGATGCCTCGCTTACTTTCAAGTACAGCGAGGCTGACGGCCAGTGGAGCAGTGTTGAATACCCTGACTGTCCTATTAATCAGACCACGATGGGGACATTCAAAAATCTGCTGTTAAATATGACAGCAGAACGTGAGTTCGATTCGCCGGACTCACTCGATAGCTACGGCCTGTCATCTCCTGCTGCCACAATTACTGTAACAGACGGTAATTCACAGAAAACCGTATACAGTGCAGGTGATTTGGTAAGCTCAGGCTATTATTTTATGCAAAGTGATTCAGACAATGTATATATTATGGACTCCACACAGATATATCCTGCATTTTATGACTTATCCGATTTTATTATGGTAGAGGCAATGCCGGATATACTTGATGGGAAACTAAATTACTTTTACGCCGCATCGCAGGACGCTTCAGTTGAAATGAAGCTGTCAGATGATGAGTGGCACTATACCTCGGACGAATTAAAGGATGAGGCATTAAACCAGACCGCTGTTAATAATATAATCTACGCTTTTTCGGACATTGCATATTCTTCATGCGTTGGTTATATTACGGATAGTGAGGCATATACCACTTACGGCTTGGATAACCCTTACCTGACCTACACTCTCGAATATACGGATGATGACGGTGCTAATCAGAAAATCACCGTAAATATGGGAAATCTCACTTCTGACAGTACTTACAGATACTTCATCAAAGAAGGCTCGGATATTGTACTTACTGTTAAAGAAACTCTTGTTCAGGAGATTGTAAATTATATTACTTACAATTATGCGGATGACACAAGTTCAGAGGTAGTAGTTACAGAAATTACGGATTGATTAAAGCTTAGCAAAGCCCCCTGCCTTTTGACAGGGGGCTTTGTTTAATTACATTTTAAGAAGGTCATTAAGCTCTTCCTTGGATATAAGACCCACGGAGGTTTTTACCGCTTCGCCATTCTTAAACAATATAAGTGTAGGAATAGACATAACCTTATATCTTGCTGCAAGAGCAGTTTCTTCATCAACATTCACCTTATACACCGTAAGATTGCTGACTTCCTGTGCTGCACTGTCTACAATCGGCGACATCATCTTGCATGGACCGCACCAGTCCGCATAAAAATCCACAAGCGCAAGACCTGCGTTCTTAAGTACCTTTTCTTCAAAATCTGCTAATTTTACATTTTCAACTGCCATTTTATTTTCTCCTTTACAAATTATTTTTTCATGAACCTGCTTTTTACATTTATCCTTTTTGTAGTATTTTTCATTCATATCCTCTCGAAGCAGCTTATAAATAACTGCAGTACCCGGCACGCCAAAGAGCATTCCGGTCACGCCCATAATGCTGCCGCCGATTGTTACCGCTGCAAGCACCCATATTCCCGGCAGACCGATTGAACTTCCGACCACCTTCGGATATATCAGATTATTTTCAAGCTGCTGTAAAATAATAATATACACAATAAAAAGAACTGCCTTCATCGGGCTGACTGTGCATATCATAAATGCACCCACACCTGCTCCGATATATGCACCCGCAACAGGGATAAGCGCCGTTATGCCTACTACCGCACCGGTCATTCCGGCATACGGAAACCTGAAAATCAACATTCCAAGTGCACACAAGCCGCCTAATATAAATGCCTCCGTGCACTGTCCGACTATAAAACTATAAAATGTTTCATTAGCAATTTTGGCAACGTAATTAATTTTATTGCGGATTTTCTTCTTAACATATACCGTCATAAGCTTATTAACCTGAAAGAGAAGCTTTTCTTTTTCAAGAAGCAGATACAGTGCAAATATAAATCCGATTACCGCCTGCGTAATCACAGAAAAAACAGAGGATGCGATTGAGATGGCTGAATTCATAACACCTCCCGCACCGGAAATCACAAAATCAATTACTTTTTTTACAGTATCCTGCCAGTCTATTTTGGCATTTAAAATATCGGGGTCAAGAAATGGCTTGACAGCTTCATTATCAATAACCCAGTTATACGCATTTGAGAGCATTGCGGGAACCTCCTGCAAAAGAAGCTCAATGCTGGATATCAGCTCCGGCAGAACTATAATAACAATCAATGCCAATATCGCTGCAAAAGTAAATATAGCCAGTATAATGCATACAACTCTCCTTGACTTCTGCACCCATTTTTTATTTACCCTTGTAAAATAATGCTGCTCATAAAAGGACATCAGAATATTGATTATATAAGCTATTATCAACCCGATGAACAAAGGAAAAACAGCTCCCAGCAACATTCCTATTGCGTTTGCAATCATACCCCAGTAATGTATTGCAAGATACAGTACAAATGCAGCCGCTGCGTACTTTATATATTTTTTCTCTACCATAAATTTCCCTCCAAATTCATCGAAGCAGTCAGGGCTTCCATATGAAATGTCATATCACTGCCTGAAAGTTCTTCAATACGGTCCATATTCTCATCAGAATGTTCAATTTCGCGTGAATACATATGTGCAAGCCAGATAAATTCCTCCGTTGAAAGCGTTCCTTTCTCCTTATGTTCACCTTTTTCAACAGATATTATTACAATAAAACTTATAATTGCAAGCTTAACCTTAGAAATAAGGTCATAATCATATACCGCCTTCATAAAATACCTATACACAAAATAAAGCATAAGCTGTTCACAGAATGACTGCGCATCCGGTAATTCCTGCGGGGTGCTGTCCGATATATGTCTTTTGGCATTATCAAGCTTTGAGGGCCAGTCTTTATTTACAACCTCAAACTCACTGAAAATACCCAGAATTGCCATAAGATTATCCGCTGCGTCCACATTTTTTTCTGAATGTCTGCAAATTTTATTTACACGCTTATTTATGTAATCAGTGTTGCTGAATTTATTTCTTACCTTTTCAATCTGCTTATATCTGCCCTTAAAAATTAATTTCTGGATGTCATTTGCAAATAATAATATGGCTGTATTACGCCATACAATTGACCTTTCATGCATCTGTAATATTGAATATGTCTGCTCTCTCGCTGCCCAAAGCTGCATATACAGGTCATAATCAATGTCATTTAAGGTTATAAGTTCGTCAGCCTCCTCCTCGTCAAAGGACAGCTCACCACGGTGCTTTAAAATAAGCTCTGCGGCAGTCGGACAGGAAAGTGAAATACCCTTTTCCCTGAGGTCTCCGAATTCCTCGGAAAATCTCGGAAAATCAGTACATGTATCACACAAATGTTCCTCTCCCAAAGCCGTATACAGGTCACATAAATCGCGGCTGTTAAGGAAACAGCATCTCTTTTTGTCAAGGAGCCTGAATCTGATGCCATCCTCATCAATTATCGTATTGTCCTTAAGTCTTTGTCCAAAATCGCCCGAAACAGTTTCATAATATCTCTGTGCCGCTTCGTCAACATCGACCTCCCAGCCGGCACAGCAGGTATCCTTACAGTCACCGGCTATACATTTAAACTCTTTATAATAATCAGGTGTCTTAATTCTCATTTTCAATCCTCACCACAGTACCTTTTCCCTGGCAAAAAATTCAGCTTCCGACGGCGTCAGCACTTTTACCCAGTCAGGGTGCTTTGCCTGTGCTGCATAATTACAGTTATACTCCGCATAAAAAACTCTATCATGCGCCTTTGGCTTATCCCAGTCACTAAAGCCCTCAGTTTTGATATGCCTGCCTATATTGCATCCAAGAAGAACCGTCCTTGCATAGATTCTCCAGGGTCTTCCCAGATAAACCGAATTATCGGGACAATCACCGGTAAAATCACATTCATTAAAGACATAGCCGTATTTGTTATCCCTCCACGTACACGCGGCGGCTACATAACCTTTGACGCTGCCCTCATATTTGTCATCATCCTCAGTTATATTGTATCTGGAAAATATTTCACAGTGGTCAAAATATGCCGCTGCTCCGCCAAATATAAAATCTATATCACCCTCAATATAGCAATCCCTGTAATACTGTCTGGCATTAATGGTATGAAGCTCTGAAGGCTGCTCGTCCTCACAATTAACCTTGCACTCGGTTGTAGGTGCCGTAAACAGGGTATCCTGACATCCAATCAGCCTGCAGCCGTAAAACTGCTGTCTGTCGCCGTCAGCGTAAAGGGCAACTGCCTGCCCAAAATCCCTTCCGTTGCCGGAATGATTCATTATCGTGATGTCCTTAACAATAATGTTCTCACCGGACAGCTTAAGTGTAGCCGTGCGAAAGGTACCGTAAGGTCTGCCATCCTCATGGAGCTTTTTGGCGTAGTCATTGTATGTAATAACCGTGTGCTGTGCACTTTCACCCGTAATGGTTACATCATTCCTTGCCAGCTCGAGCTTTTCATTATAGATTCCGTTTAAAATGTAAATATCAACATGCCCCTTCATTCCCATTGCAATGTCAAATGCCTCGGCAATAGTCTCACAGCCGCCTTTTCCATACTTTCCGACAACAATCCTGTTCACGATAAAACCTCCCGAAATTGAACTCATTTCATTATACCACAAATCCCTTCCACCATAAATGATGAAAGGGATTTTAAGTTCAAATCACAAAATAAGTTAATATTTTACTGCTTATTTTTCTTAAGTCCGGCAAATACATACCATATCGTTCCTGCAAGGAATACGGATGAATATGTACCGCACACAACACCAACCATTATCGGCAGTGCAAACTCACGAATTGTAGAAACACCGAGAATGTATAAAACCAGTACCATTACAAAGGTTGTAAGTGAAGTATTTATACTTCTTCCAAGTGTCTGTGTAATACTTGTATTGACAATTTCCTTACGGTCATCCTTTGACATAGTCTTAAGATTCTCTCGGATACGGTCAAATATAACGATTGTCGCATTAATTGAGTAACCTACTATCGTAAGTACACAGGCGATGAACGTATTACCGAGTGAAATCCTTGCCGCTGCATAGAAGCCTACAACAACTAACACATCATGGATAAGTGCAATAACGGCTGCGCCTGCAAAGGTGATACTTTTAAATCTGAACCAGATATAAATCAGCATACAGATTGTAGCAATAACAACCGCAATAATCGCATCACTCTTCATTTCCGTACTTACCGTAGCCGAAATGTTTTCAGTTGAAATATTCTCCTCCGAAACAGAGAACTCATCCATCATAGTCTGTGCAAAAGCCTCTCTCTGGTCAAGTGTAAGCTCTGCCGTCTTAAATATTACCTCATTGGAATCAGTAACTGTCTGCTGCTGAATCTCTGTAATTCCGACAGCCTCCTTGATAGCCGGAATGATATTGGCTTCTACATCAGCCTGGTCATGCTGCTCATTAAATGTAACCGAGGTAGTCGTACCTCCGACAAACTCAAGGCTGTAATTGAAAGCTCCGTCACCCTTTGATGCGTTAACTCCCATTACTGCAAGTCCGGCGATAATTACAACTGCCGAAAGTGTAAAGCATATATTCTTGATTCCAACAAAATTTGTAGTCTTCTTTTCCTTTGGAATACCGTAAAACCCAACTTTTTTGAAGCCAAGTGCATAAAGCAGGTTCAAAATCTGTCTGGTAACCACCAATGCCGTAAACATTGAAAGTATGGTACCAAGTGCAAGTGTTGTGGCAAAGCCCTTAACCGAACCTGAACCCTTGAGTGCAAGCACTGCAGCAGCTATAAGTGTTGTAATATTGCCGTCAAGTATAGCTGAAAGAGCCTTCTTCTGACCATCCTTAATTGATGATTCAACCGACTTGCCCTTAGCAAGCTCCTCCCTTATACGGGCAAATATAATTACATTGGCATCAACTGCCATACCAATCGAAAGAATAATACCTGCAATTCCCGGAAGTGTTAAAGTAATATCATATACACTGATAAGGAATAACATAATAAGCGTATAAAGTGCAAGTGCAAGGCTGGCTGCAACACCCGGTATACGGTAAACAGCAATCATAAATACAAAAAGTAAAACAAGACCAATCGCACCTGCGATAAGGCTCGTGCGGATTGCATCCTGTCCAAGCTTGGCACCTACTACATTGGAACGAAGCTCGCTAAGTTCAAGCGGAATCGCACCGATACGAATTGTTGAGGCCAGATTTTCCGCATACTCAAGTGATTCCATATTATCAATCATAACACTGCCTTCTGTTATGGCTGATTTAACATATGGGGCACTGATAATTTCGTTATTATAAATGATATAGATATATCTTGCATCATCATCGCCTTCAACCAGTCTTGTCGTAGCCTCACCAAAGGCCTCCTTACCGGTTTCATTAAGCTCAAGTGAAACTATATACTGTGTTACGTTGCTGCTGTCCTTATATGCCTGGGCTTCTGCAGATTCAATCTCATCACCGGTGATAATCACCGTACCCTCTGTATCAACAAACATCAGTGAGCCCGGCTGTCCAAGCTCCTCCAATATAGCATTGGCATCCGTAACATCAGGGATTTCCACATTGATACGGTTGTCGCCCTCCTGATATACATCAGCCTCCGTGCTGTATGTTTCAACTCTCTTCTGAAGTCTGTAAATTGTATCAGCCATATCCTGGCTTGAAGGATTATCCTCCACAGTTTCATAAGTAATGCTGACACCGCCTGCAAGGTCAAGACCCAGCTTAATGTCACTTACACTTCCGTACTTTGATTCACCGATACCGAAATATGCGATATATCCAAGTCCCGCAAGTGCTGCAATAAGAATTAATATACCCAATACCTTCTTACCTGTTTTCATCTTTCTCTTTCTCCTTAATATTTCATTCTGCCAATGCAGCTTTTATCATTATAGCGCATTCGACACGTTTTCTCTGCATTTCACAGCCAATCTTGTATGTACCGTTGACAGTACCGTTAAAATTATATGAATTAGCAGCACATCCGCCGCTGCAGAAAAACCTTGCAAAACAGTCCTTACACTCCTGCTTTGAGTATACATTAACCTCCCTGAACTTATCGCTGATATCAGGTCTTACAATGCCGTCATCAACATTTCCCATCAGGAATTCTTCATTTCCTACAAACTGGTGGCATGGATAAAAATCACCCCATGGAGTAACCGCCAAATATTCACAGCCCGAACCGCAGCCTGAAAGGCGCTTATATACACATGGACCGCCGTCAAGGTCTATCATAAAATGGAAGAAATTAAAACCCTTGCCCGCCTTTTTGCGCTTAACAAGCTCTGCGGCAAGCCTGTCATATTCTGACAGAATCTGCGGCAAATCCTCCTGCCTTATCGCATAGCTTTCTGAGCTTTCGGCAACCACAGGTTCCATTGAAATCTGCTCAAAGCCCTCATCCGCCAAATGAAGCACATCATTTGAAAAATCAAGATTATTATGCGTAAACGTTCCTCTTACATAATAATTGTTCTGATTACGGCTTTCTGCCACATGCTTAAACTTCGGCATCACGATGTCATAGCTGCCCTGACCGTTACGTGTAGGGCGCATATAATCTTGAACCTCCTTACGTCCATCTATACTCAGAACTATATTACTCATTTCTTTATTAGCAAATTCTAATATCTCATCATTGAGAAGTACGCCATTGGTTGTAAGCGTAAATCTGAACTTCTTATTATTGGCCTTCTCAATTGAACGTCCATACTCCACAAGCTGCTTAACAACTTCAAAATTCATTGTCGGCTCTCCGCCGAAAAAGTCCACCTCAAGATTCTGTCTTGTACCTGAATTGGCAACCAGAAAATCAAGTGCCTTTCTGCCCACCTCGAAGCTCATCAATGCCCTTCTTCCGTGGTACTCACCCTCCTGTGCAAAGCAATACTTACAGGCAAGGTTACAGTCATGTGCTATATGTAAACACAGAGCCTTAACTACTGTCTTACGTTTTTTGAATACGTCTATATGCTCCTCATAAATATCCTGTGTAAAAAGCTGTCCGTCACCCTTAAGCTGCTCTATCTCATCATAGGCTTCCTGTAATTGCTCAGACGGGTATTTATTTTTAAGGATTTCCTTAATCTCAGCTAAACTCTTATCCTCAAATAATGGTATTACATCATATACAATATCATCAACAACATGTACACTTCCACTGTTCACGTCAAGAACAATATTATATCCATTATTCTTATACTGATGAACCACTCTAAATCTCCTTTCAACAATTAAGAGAGTGATGCTAATAGCTGCAACACTCTCTTAAGCCTCACATATCCTGAATCAAAACAAATTAGTTGTTCTTATTCTCACAGTGCTGATTACCAACTGTACATGATGTCTTACATGCAGACTGACAAGATGTCTGGCACTCGCCGCATCCGCCCTTCTTTAATGTTTCCTTCATAACCTGGCTGTTGATTGTCTTAATATGTTTCATAACGCGCCTCCTTATGTTCATAACTTTTGACATTATAACATAAAAAAAGGGCTTTGAAAAGTGGTATATATAAAAAACAACAATAAAAAATTTGTATTATTTTGTATTATTTAGCTTTTCAATGAATTAAATATGTGCTAACATAAGCAAGTAAACTTATGTTAGCCATTGCGAGGCTAACTATATTCATACTAAAGGAGGATGTTTCATCATGACAATGACTGAAGCAGTAAAGAGCGTATTATCACAATACCTGGGTTTTTCAGGGCGTGCCCGCAGAAGCGAATATTGGTATTTTACGCTTTTTAATTTTATTGTAGGCTGCATACTTGGTATTTTAACAAGATTTATAGGTCTTTTCTCTATCGTGTCGACGCTTTATTCACTCGCAGTTCTGCTGCCGGGTATTGCTGTTTGTGTACGCCGTCTTCATGACATAGGAAAATGTGGCTGGTGGTATTTTCTCGTTTTCATACCTATTGTCGGTTCCATCATTTTGATTGTATGGTTCTGCAAGGACAGTGAAGACGGCGACAACCAGTATGGTCCTAATCCAAAGGAAATGTCATTTTAAATTTTATACATTAAAATATGCAAAAACCGGAATCTTATCTGATTCCGGTTTTCGTATACTCCAACAAAAAAAGACATCCAAACGATGTCTTCTTATAGTGCAGTCGGCGGGACTTGAACCCGCACCCAAGCAATATGGACTAGATCCTTAGTCTAGCGCGTATGCCAATTCCGCCACGACTGCGTGGTGCTCAATATTAAAAAAACTGTTAATGCAGTCGGCGGGACTTGAACCCGCACCCAAGCAATATGGACTAGATCCTTAGT
>CAYOHM010000022.1:17971-25607 GCA_964403785.1 uncultured Alistipes sp. | reverse complement strand
ACCCTCGGCATTATCCGTGTCGGCGAAAGAGAGGATGACCTTTCCTATGAGAGAGGTGCAGTTAAAAGATGCGAAACCTTGGGCGTTGCATACAAAAAATACCTTCTTGGGGAAGATGTAAGCGAAGATGAGCTGTTAAGGACGATTAAGGAGGTCAACAAGGATGATGCGATTAACGGAGTACTGTTGTTCAGACCTCTCCCAAAGCATCTTAACGAGGACAGGATTATTAATGCACTTGACCCGGCAAAGGATGTTGATGGCATTACGGACGCTTCTATTGCCGGAGTTTTTTCGGGAAAGCAGCAGGGCTTTGCACCCTGCACACCGCAAGCCTGTATGGAGATTCTTGATTATTATGGAATAGAATGTACAGGAAAGAAGGCTGTTGTAGTAGGAAGGAGTCTTGTAGTCGGAAAGCCTGCGGCAATGATGCTCCTAAAGAAAAATGCAACCGTGACCATTTGTCATACAAAGACGGTCGATATGCCTTCAGTGGTTAAGGCGGCTGACATTGTCATTGTTGCAGCGGGAAGAGCCGGAGTTGTGGACGCTTCATACTTAAGACAGGGACAGGTTGTTATTGATGTGGGTATTAATGTCAATGAAGCCGGAAAGCTCTGCGGAGATGTAAAATATGACGAGGCAGAGGAAATTGTGGATGCTATTACTCCGGTACCGGGAGGTGTCGGAAGTGTTACGACCTCCGTATTGGTAGGTCATGTGGTGGAGGCAGCCATAAGAAAATATATAAAATGATTGAATAGTTTATAGAAATATGATATATTAGCTAAAATTGAATATGTAGTAATCGGGTGTCGGAGCAGCCTTGCATGAGGCTGGCTTCGGTGAAAAG
The DNA here is from genome assembly GCA_964403785.1 of uncultured Alistipes sp. Classification (GTDB taxonomy): domain Bacteria; phylum Bacillota; class Clostridia; order Lachnospirales; family Lachnospiraceae; genus MGBC120314. The sequence goes on along the minus strand of CAYOHM010000022.1, from coordinate 24,751 downwards.
GGAAACAGGTGCAAATCCTGTACGAACTCGTCACCGTAATTAGGGAGCAGAAGCTGATATATCACTGGGAAACTGGGAAGATGGCGGATGCAATGATCTTTAAGCCGGGAGACCTGCCTGGATGCTGTACAGAAACGATTGTTTCAAACCACGAGTAAAAAGGTTGTACGTGATAATTTGTTGGATTTAGTCTTTAAACAGATTTATTTAGTGTGCAGACCCTTGCCTATTAATCAGGAAAGGGTTTTATTTTTGACATTCGTTTTTGCAGTAATACATATTTAGTAATAATAGCAGGGAACTGTGGAAACGAGGATAATATGAAAAAAAGATTAGCAGCGTTGTTAATGGCGACATTAATGGCAGCAGTCTGCATGGCGGGCTGCACAAACGGTAAAGAATCAAATGCGGCGGATGCCGATAAGGCAGCAGCGGATAAAGTTGCAGCACTTATTGATGCAATTTATGTACAGCAAAGGACGGATGAGACGGACAGGCAGTGTGAAGAGGCAAAAGCTGCATGGGATGCTTTGACAGATGCGCAGAAGGCACTTGTTGAAGGTGAAAATGCAAGTCCGGATTATTTTGGCAGGGATACAGGAGACGCATCCAAGGATGATGCCCGTAATCAGGATGAAATCGGCGAGAACGAGATTTTGGTAGTTAGTTTTGGCACTTCTTATAATGACAGCCGTGCCGAGGACATAAAAGGAATAGAGGATGCACTGCAGGAAGCTTTTCCTGACTGGTCCGTAAGAAGAGCTTTTACAGCACAGATTATTATTAACCATGTTCAGGCACGTGACGGAGAAAAAATCGACAATGTGGAACAGGCATTAGACCGCGCAGTGGCTAACGGAGTAAAAAATCTGGTTATTCAGCCGACACATTTAATGCATGGCGCAGAATATGATGAATTGATGGAAGCTGTTGAAGCTTACAGAGATAAATTTGAAGAGGTAAATGTAGCGCAGCCTCTGCTCGGGGAGGTCGGCAGCGATGCAACTGTAATCAATGACGATAAGAAAGCTGTTGCAGAGATTCTTACCGCACAGGCAGTAAAAGACGCAGGTTATGAAAGTCTTGATGCAGCAAAGGAAGATAATATTGCGTTTGTATTTATGGGACACGGAACTGCTCATGTTGCGAAGGTATCTTATAGTCAGATGCAGACACAGATGAGCGAACTTGGATATGACAATGTATTTATTGGAACTGTGGAGGGTGAACCGGAGGATACTTCCTGTGAGGCAGTAATTGAAGCGATAGCTCAGGCAGGCTACACCAAGGTAATACTTCGTCCTTTGATGGTTGTGGCAGGAGATCATGCTAACAATGATATGGCAGGCGATGATGAGGATTCTTGGAAAAGTATGTTCATAGCTTCAGGCAAGTTTGAGAGTGTGGATACTCAGATTGCAGGTCTTGGCTCCATTGCCTCAATTCAGCAGCTTTATGTACAGCATACTGCTGATGTGATAAATGAGCAGGAAAATACGGCAGCGTTGCCGGATGGAATTTATACAGTTGATTTTGATACAGATAGCTCCATGTTCCATGTAAGTGAAGCATGTAACGGTAAGGGAACCCTGACCGTAGAAAACGGGAAAATGACGATTCATATTTCCCTTACCTCTAAGAAAATCGTAAATCTGTATCGTGGTTTGGCGCAGGATGCTGCGAAAGAAGGAGCAGAGCTTCTGATGCCGACAGAGGATGAGGTTACTTATTCTGACGGCTTGACGGAAGAGGTTTATGGATTTGATGTTCCGGTGCCGGCATTGGATGAAGAATTTGATTTGGCATTGATTGGAACCAAGGGAACATGGTATGACCACAAGGTTAAAGTTTCAAACCCTGAGCCGGCAGGTGACGGACAAGCACAAACAACGCAGAGCACCACTCTGGAGGATGGGTCTTATAGTGTCGAGCTTACATTTGAAGGTGGAAGTGGAAAGGCATATATCCTATCTCCGGTTACAATTAAGGTGGCAGAGGGTACTGTAACTGCAACACTTAAGTGGAACAGCTCTAATTATGACTATATGATTGTAGATGGGGAAAAATATCTTCCAGTCAGTACAGAGGGAGGTTCTGTGTTTGAAATCCCTGTTTCTGTTTTTGATGAGCAGATAAATGTAATTGGAGATACTGTGGCTATGAGTAAACCTCATGAAATAGAATATACCCTTACATTTAATTCTGATACCATCCAGGCTATAAAATAAGAGGATATCGAAATGGTAGGAAGAAAAAAGATAACAACAATATGCTGTTTACTTTTGTTAGGACTGCTTTGGCTATGTGGCTGCGGCAGTCCTTCTTCCGATTCAGAAACAAATTCAGCAGCCTGGTCGGAAGGTGAACAGGTCGAAAGCAGCATGGAATTGCAGTATGCCAAGAACTTTTCCGTAGATTATTATGAAGGCGGATATAAACTATTGACAATAAAAGATGGCACAAAAATTTTACTTGTGCCGGAAGAAAAAGAAATACCACAGGATTTAGAGAAAGATATTATTGTATTAAAACAGCCGGTTGAGAATCTTTATCTTGTATCATCCTCTGTTATGGATATTTTCAGCAAGCTTGATGCCTTGGATACAATCCGTTTTTCAGGGCAGAAAGAGGAAAATTGGTATATAGAGGAGGCAAAAGCCGCCATGGCAAATGGGGACATCCTGTATGCAGGGAAATATAATAAACCGGATTATGAATTGATTGTTTCGCAGAACTGCTCTCTTGTCATCGAAAATATGATGATTTCACATGCGCCGGAGGTTATGGAAATGCTGGAGAATTTTGACATTCCGGTTATGATAGAGTATTCCAGCTATGAGTCACATCCCCTTGGACGGGTAGAGTGGGTGAAGTTTTTTGGTGCATTAGTTGGCAAGGAGAAGGAAGCGGAACAGATATTTACAGAGCAGGTTAATATATTGAAAGAAGTAACCGCAGATGAGAAAACGAATCAGACGGTAGCCTTCTTTTATATAACTTCAAATGGTTTGGTACAGGTACGTCAGAGTTCGGATTATATTCCGAAGATGATTGAGCTTGCGGGCGGAAAATACATATTTGAAAATCTGGGAGAAGAGGACAGCGCACGTTCAACTATGAATATGCAGATTGAAGAATTTTATGATGGCGCCAAAGCTGCAGATTTCATTATTTATAACAGTTCTATTGACGGCGGTGTGAGCTCATTAGAGGAATTGCTTGATAAATGCGCTGTTTTGGAAGATTTTAAGGCTGTGCAGGAGGGAAATGTCTGGTGCACAACAAACGATATGTACCAGCAGTCTATGTCAATTGGATACATAATTGAAGATATACATAAAATGCTTCAGGGAGAAAGTGAAGAGGAAATGAGGTATCTTTTCCGGTTAGAGTAGAGGAGGAGCAATATGCAGCATAGCAGAAAAATTAGAGCTATGGCAGCTTTTCTGCTGTTGGGAATTAGCGTTTTTATATTTGTGGTATTGAATGTCTGTATTGGAACTGTGGAGATTCCCTTCGTAGATATTTTGGCATCCTTGCAGGGAAAGGAAATTGACAATGCCCGTATTTTATGGGATATCAGAATGCCAAGAGCCCTGGCGGCTTTGATTTTAGGTGGGGCTTTGGCGCTTGCAGGGTATCTGTTACAGACTTATTTTCATAACCCGATAGCAGGTCCTTTTGTTTTGGGAATTTCTTCGGGAGCAAAGCTGGCAGTGGCATTAGTTATGGTATTTTTGATGGGAAGGGCTGTTCATGTAAGCTCTGCAGCGTTAATTATAGCAGCTTTTCTGGGCGCAATGATTTCTATGGGGTTTGTGCTTTTGATGTCGCGTAAGGTAAACAAGATGTCAATGCTGGTAGTGAGTGGAGTTATGATAGGCTACATTTGCTCTGCAATTACAGAACTGGTAATAACCTTCGCAAGTGATGCGGAAATAGTGAATCTGCATAACTGGTCCAGAGGAAGCTTTTCCGGTATGACCTGGGATAACGTAGCCGTTATGACGGGCGTTGTTACGGTTACCTGCATTGCGGTGTTTCTGATGGCAAAGCCATTAAGCGCTTATCAGCTCGGAGAGGCATACGCACAAAATCTGGGAGTTAATATTCGCCTGCTGCGAGTTGCCTTAGTTGTATTATCAAGCATTTTGTCAGCGTGTATTGTGGCATTTGCAGGCCCGATTTCTTTTGTTGGCGTCGCAGTTCCTCATTTGGTAAAAAGTCTTTTGGGGACGACAAAGCCTATTATAATGATACCGGCATGTTTTCTGGGAGGAAGTGTTTTCTGTCTGTTCTGCGATTTGTTATCAAGGACATTGTTTGCACCGACAGAGCTTAGTATCAGTACGGTTACAGCGGTATTCGGTGCGCCGGTAGTGTTATGGGTTATGATAGGACGGAATAAGGAGAAGATGGAGTAATGACATACTATTTCAAGGCAGAAAAAATGAGTGTGGGTTATCATAAGCATCCCCTTATTGAAAATATAGAATTTGGTTTGGAAAAGGGAGAGATTCTGACCCTGATTGGTCCGAACGGTGCGGGAAAATCCACGATTTTAAAAAGTATTGCAAGACAGCTTCAACTCATTGGAGGAACAATCTATCTGGACGAAAAATGTGTGGCAAATATGTCCGGTTCAGAACTTTCACAGAATATGGCTGTGGTACTGACGGAAAAGCTTCGCACTGAGATGATGACCTGTGAAGATGTGGTCGCAACCGGAAGATACCCATACACGGGGCGATTTGGTATTCTTTCTGAATCAGATTATCAGGCAGTAAAAGAAGCAATGGAATTAGTTAATGTGACTTCCATTAAGAATCAGGACTTTTCACGTATTAGTGATGGGCAAAGACAGCGTGTTATGCTTGCCCGTGCCATTTGTCAGGAACCGGAAGTGATTATTTTGGACGAACCTACTTCTTATTTGGACGTAAAGTATAAATTAGAATTCCTGTCCATTTTGCAGGAAATGAGAAAAGAAAAGAAGCTGACCGTTATAATGTCGCTTCATGAGCTTGAATTGGCAGAAAGAGTATCGGATAAAATTCTTTGCATCAATGGAAAATATGTGGAGCGCTTTGGCAGACCGGAGGAAATTTTTGAGCCGGGGTACATAAAGCAGCTGTTTTCTATTTCAATGGGCAGTTTTGATGAAATGAATGGAAATATGGAACTTCCGGCGGCAAAGGGAGAAGCTGAGGTTTTTGTAATAGCAGGCGGCGGAACCGGACGAAATGTGTATCGTAGGCTGCAGCGTCGGGGAATACCATTTGCAGCCGGAATCCTTTACAAAAATGATTTGGATTATCCGGTGGCGAAAGCATTGGCAGCGGATGTGATAGAGGCGGATAGCTTTGAACCCATAACGCAGGAACAGTTAGTAACTGCAAAGAAAAAGTTAAAAGCCTGCGGGAAAGTGATTTGTTGTAAGAAAACCTTTGGAACCTTTGAACGTGCAAATATGGAATTGTTAAAGTATGCCGGACAATGCGGCATCCGGATAACTGAAAGTGACAGGTGAGTGTGTTGGATAGAATTGAACATATGCTGCCGGAGGAAATTGAAAAGAGGAGCTTTGAGATTATTTCCCAGGAACTAAATAGCAGAGGTATTGTACTGCCGGAAGAAGAGGCAATGATAACCAAGAGAGTTATTCATACCAGCGCGGATTTTGATTATGTAAAGACCCTTACATACTCCAAGGATGCAGTCAGGACTGCAAAAGAATTGATTTTAAACGGCGCAGATATTGTGACAGATACCAATATGGCATTAGCGGGTATCAATAAGAAAAAGTTGGCTCTATATGGCGGAGAAGTACACTGTTTTATGGCTGATGAAAATGTGGCAAGGCTGGCAAAGGAGAGAGGTACTACCCGGGCTGCTGTCAGCATGGAGAAGGCTGTCGGGATTGCAAAGCCGGTCATTTTTGCAATCGGAAATGCACCTACTGCTTTGATACAGTTGTATGAAATGATGCAAAATAAGAATTGGAAGCCTGCATTTGTAATCGGGGTTCCTGTGGGCTTTGTGAATGTCGAAGCAGCGAAGGAACTGATTATGCAAACGGATGTGCCGTATATAGTGAATCGGGGAAGAAAAGGCGGCAGTAATGTTGCGGCAGCAATCTGTAATGCTATTATTTATGAGCTTAGCAGGGCAGGAAAATAAATGAGCCGAGGTAAGGTAGGATGAGGTATGGTTTTACAACGGGAAGCTGTGCAGCAGCGGCAGCGAAGGCGGCTGCATATATGTTACTGACCGGAAAGAAGAAAAGTGAAATTACCATTGAAACACCAAAAGGAATACCATATACGGCACAGCTCTTACAGATTGAACGAAAGGAAAAGGAAGTGAGCTGTGCTGTTAAAAAGGATGGCGGGGATGACCCGGATATTACCACTGGGTCATTGATTTGTGCAAAGGTTTCTTTTGGTGTAAAAAAAGCGGATGAGAAACTGGATGCCCCGCAGGTTCTGATTGATGGCGGCGTTGGAGTAGGACGGGTAACAAAGCCCGGTTTAGACCAGCCCATCGGTAATGCTGCAATCAATCATGTTCCCAGAGAAATGATTACAAAGGAAGTATTGCAGGTGTGTAAACTTCTTGATTATAGAGGCATTTTAGAGGTGGAAATCTCTGTACCAAATGGTGAAGCTCTGGCAGAGCGAACCTTTAATCCAAGACTGGGAATTGTGGGAGGAATCTCCATACTAGGAACAAGCGGAGTTGTGGAACCAATGAGTAATCAGGCAATTCTGGATACAATCC
>CAYOHM010000022.1:3186-17871 GCA_964403785.1 uncultured Alistipes sp. | reverse complement strand
GGAACAAGCGGAGTTGTGGAACCAATGAGTAATCAGGCAATTCTGGATACAATCCGTGTGGAGCTAAACATAAGAAAGGCGTTGGGATATGATTATGTAGCCGTATCGCCGGGAAATTATGGATTGGAATTTATGAAAAAAAACTATGGATATGACCTGGATAGAAGCGTAAAGTGCAGCAATTTTATTGGTGCTGCAATTGATATGGCAGTAGAACTGGGCTTTAGGAAGATGCTTCTGACGGGGCACATCGGCAAACTGATAAAGGTAGCCGGAGGTATTATGAACACCCATTCAATGGAAGGCGACTGCAGAATGGAATTGTTGGCAGCTTTCGCAGTAAAATACGGTGTGGAGGCAGGTCGGGTGTGTGAAATTCTTGAATGTGTTACTACGGAAGAGGCAGTGCGTATTCTGAGAGAAAGTGGGAAACAGCGTCAGGTAATGGATTATGCCATGGAGCGTATTTGCTACTATCTAAATAAACGTGCAAAAGGAAATATGCGGATAGATTGTATTATATATGCCAATGAATTCGGAGAATTGGCAAAGAGTGAGGGGGCGGCAGAATGGTTTACTTTGTTGGGGCAGGAACAGGAGCAGCAGATTTAATTACAGTAAGAGGAATGCGTTTGCTGGAGCAGGCGGATGTGATTATTTATGCAGGGTCTTTGGTAAATCCGGAATTGCTGAATTATGCTAAAAATGTTTGTGACATTTATAATAGTGCAAAGCTGACCCTGGATGAAGTCATAGATATTATGAAGCAGGCTGAGGCAGAAGGTAAAAAAATTGTCAGATTGCATACGGGGGATCCGAGTATTTATGGCGCAGTCAGAGAGCAGATGGATGAGCTTGATAAGCTTGGTATCGGGTATGAAAGCTGTCCGGGTGTCAGCGCCTGTTTTGGAGCTGCGGCAGCTCTCAATCTGGAATATACATTGCCGGATATTTCCCAGTCACTCATTATTACAAGGATGGAGGGCAAAACAAAGGTTCCGCCGAAAGAAAGTATTGAAAGCTTTGCGGCGCATCAGTCCTCAATGGCTATTTATTTGAGTGCGGGTATGTTAGCACAGTTAAGCGAACGATTGATTGCAGGCGGATATCGTAGACAGACTCCGGCGGCACTTGTATATAAGGCAACATGGCCGGATGAGGAAGCATACATTTGTACCATAGAAACGCTTCCGCAAACTGCAGCAGAGCATGGAATTACAAAGACCGCGTTGGTATTGGTGGGAGATGTTATTGCACATCAGAACTACGAAAAATCAAGATTGTATGCACCTGATTTTTCGACTGAATTCAGGCAGGCAAAGGAAAAGAAGCAATGAGTTTAAGTATCATAAGTTTTACGGAAAATGGAGTAGCTCTATCTGAAAGGATTGCAAAGGAGTATGCAGAAGAAGCAGTTCTGTTTACAAAATGTTCTTTGTATAAAGAAAATGGTGCAGCATCTTATGTGCTGTTTGTAGAAAAAAGCATGGAGCAGTGGGCAGGAGAGCAGATGAAAGCAAGAAATGCGCTGCTTTTTATTGGTGCCTGTGGAATTGCGGTAAGAGCCATTGCACCGTGGGTTACAAATAAGCTCTATGATAGTCCGGTGCTTGTGATGGATGAAAGAGGAGATTATATTATTCCAATCCTCTCCGGTCATATGGGCGGAGCTAATGAGCTTGCTGTAAAGCTTGCACAAAAGACAGGCGCAACACCGGTTATTACTACCGCAACAGACATCAATCATAAATTTGCAGTAGATTTATTTGCGAAAAAGAATGGTTTATATATTGAGAATAAGGACGGGATAGCAAAGGTATCTTCTAAAGTGTTGGCAGGACAGGAGGTTACAATGTCTGTTGAATCGGGGCATATTGCGGAAAACGCGAATCAGCCGGCAGGAATAAAAATGGTAACGTTCCCTCCGAAGCAGTTGGTTGATATTCTCATAACGTCGGAGGAAATAAGCTGCCGTTCACTTATTGTCTTAAGACCAAAGGAATATGTGATTGGTATGGGGTGCAGGAAGGGAAAAGAGGCTGAAAAAATAGAGCTTATGATTCGTAAAAGCATGGAGAAAGCATGTATCCGTCAGAATCAGATATTTGCGTTGGCGTCCATAGACAAAAAGAAAGAAGAAGAAGGGTTCTTAGTATGGAGCACGAAGAAAGGTGTTCCCTTTCTTTCTTTTTCTGCACAGGAGTTAGAGGAGGTGGAGGGAAGTTTACATACCTCTGATTTCGTAAAAGAACAGGTAGGCGTTGATAATGTGTGTGAGAGGGCTGCTCTTAAGGCATGTGGAACGGGTGGCAGGCTTATTTATGAAAAGCATGCGGAGGATGGAATGACGATTGCGATTTCCAAAAGAGAATGGAGAGTGTCATTTGATGAAGAATAGAATCTATATTGTAGGAATGGGACCGGGCAGGGAAGAAATGATGACAAATGAAGCATTACAGGCTTTGGAAAAGGCAGATGTCATCATTGGATATACGGTTTATATAAAATTATTGGGTGAACGCTTTGCACAGAAGGAGATGATTGCAACACCTATGCGCCAGGAGGTGGAGCGCTGCAGAATTTGTTTTGAAGAAGCCGCAAAAGGAAAACGAGTGGCTCTGATTTGCAGCGGGGATGCGGGAATCTATGGCTTAGCTTCGCTGATGTATGAATTGGGAAAAGAATACCCAAAGGCGGAGCTTGAGGTGATTTCCGGAATTACGGCGGCAAACAGCGGCGCAGCAGTTTTAGGAGCACCTCTTAATCATGATTTTTGTGTAATTTCTTTAAGTGATTTGCTTACTCCCTGGGAAGTGATTGAAAAGCGTTTGCTGGCAGCAGCAGAAGGTGATTTTGCCATTGCGATTTATAATCCTTCCAGTCATAAAAGGAAGGATTACCTGAAGCGGGCCTGTGATATCCTGCTTCGTGTCATAGAAGGAGAAAGAGCCTGCGGTTATGTGGAGAATATCGGCAGGGAAGGAACAAGGGCTGTGACCTGCACCTTAAAGGAGCTTAGAGAAGCAGAGGTAAATATGTTCACTACGGTTTTTGTCGGAAATTCGGGTTCGGAAATTATGAATGGAAAGCTGGTTACAAAGCGGGGGTACCAAATTGAAGGAAATATTGATATTTGCAGGAACAACTGAAGGAAGAAAATTATCCGAGTGCCTATCAAAGGCGGGTATTGCTCATACGGTATGTGTGGCTACCGAATACGGAGAAATTGTGTTAAAGGAACATCCCACGGCTAAGGTTCATCGTGGACGAATGGAGCAGAATGAAATGAAGGCTTTTATCCAATCCGGTGAATTTGCGGCAGTAGTGGATGCAACCCATCCTTATGCGCAGAAGGTGACAGAAAACCTTCAAACAGCCATGAGAAATTTTGATATTCCATATTTGCGTTTAAAGAGAGAAACAGACATAGAGTGCGATTATGAAAAAATAATTACTTTTGAAAGCAATGAAGCCTGTGCTAAGGCGCTTAAGCAGGTGAAAGGAAATATTTTGCTGACAACCGGAAGTAAGGAGCTATCCGTGTATTGTTCAAATAAAGAGGTAAAAAGCCGGCTGTATGTAAGGGTACTGCCTGCCTTGGAAAGCCTGACGCTGTGCAGAAAGCAGGGGATTTCAGGAAAACAGATTCTGGCATTGCAGGGACCCTTTACAACAGAAATGAATGAGGCAATGCTGCGTCAATATCAGATTAAATGTCTGGTGACAAAAAAGAGTGGCAATGCCGGCGGCTATCGTGAAAAGATAGAAGCAGCAAAAAACGCAGGGATTCCGGTATTTGTGATTGGGCAGTCCAAAGAGCAGGCGGGATATTCTTTTGGTGAGGTTTGTAAAAGGTTGGAGTCTGTTTGCGGTAAGGTGATTCATCCGGTCAATAGCTTTGAAATCACCCTTGCCGGAGTTGGCATGGGCAGCAGGAGCAGTCTTACCGGAGAAGTTCTCCGGTCCATAGAAAGTGCGGATATTTTATTGGGCTCAGAAAGGATGATTGCAGATTATCAGCCAGAATTGGAGAAGAAACCATATTATACAGCAGGCCGGATTATTCCATATTTGAAAGAAATGCAGGATAAAGACTCAATGGCAGCAGGTAGAAAGGTAGTGGTACTTTTCTCGGGGGACAGTGGCTTTTATAGCGGATGCCAAGCCCTGTATAGAGAACTAATGCAGGAGATTAATGCAGGGGGACTGGATGCAAATGTCTGCATACTTCCGGGGATTTCTTCTGTTGCATATCTTGCGGCATGTACAAAGGAAAGTTATCAGGATGCATTCATATGCAGCATCCACGGAAAGAAGCTTGCGAATTTAGCACAAATAATCAGGCGGGAAAAGAAAACCTTTCTATTGATGTCCGGCGTATGTGATGTGAACAGGCTGGGGCAATTATTGATAGATGCTAAACTGGAGAATTGTTCTGTTCTGGCAGGATACCAATTATCTTATCCCCAACAGCGTATTATGACGCTTACACCCGGTGAATGCTGTGAATTACATGAGGAAGGGTTATATACCTGCCTGATTAAGAATCCAAAGGCGGAATATAAGAGATTAACACATGGCAAAGCAGATACGGAATTTATCAGGGAAAAAGTACCCATGACAAAGGAAGAGGTGCGGGAGGTTAGCATCTGTAAATTGAAATTACATAAGGGAGCAGTAGTATATGATATTGGAAGCGGAACAGGCTCGATTGCAGTTGAAATAGCGGGGCTTTCCGAGACTATTCAGGTGTATGCGATAGAGCAGAAGGAGGAGGCTGTTTCCCTGATTGGAAGGAATAGAGATAAATTCCGGCTTGAAAATATAGAAATAATCAAAGCAAAGGCACCGGAAGGACTTTCAGAGCTAACCAGACCGACTCACGCTTTTATTGGAGGAAGCGGAGGAAATTTAAAGGAAATATTGTCAGTTTTGCACCGGATGAATCCTGCAATGAGAGTGGTAATAAACGCTGTGAGTATGGAAACTATTTGTGAGATAAAGGAAATATTATCTCTTTACCCGATAGATGATGAGGACATTGTTCAGATGCAGGTCAGCAGGAGTAAGCAGGCTGGCAGCTACCATTTGATGCAGGCTGAAAATCCAGTTTGGATTTGCGCGTTTAACTTTAAAGAGTAGAGTAGGGAAAACTACGAACTACTTGAAGAAATCCTTCAAATGTGAGATGATAAGATATAGGTTTTTAGAATGGATAGCTTCGGAGGACAGGATAATGTTAAATGAGAAATACAAAGCGATGCTTGAGGGCAAATCACAGATTCGTATGCTTTCAGAATATGCAGTTAAAAGAGGTCAGGAGATAGGGTATGAGAATGTATTTGATTACAGTCTGGGAAATCCTTCGGTGCCCGTCCCTGAAAAGTTTACGCAGGTGATGATTGATTTATTGCAGAATGAGGACCCTATGTCACTTCACGGTTACAGTCCGAGTCTTAGTATTACCTCGGTAAGGGAAAGGGTTGCGCAGTCATTAAGCAGGAGATTTGGTATTCCGTATACCTATGAGGATATATTTATGACATCGGGGGCAGCAGGCGCGATAGCACATGCTGTTCGTGCGGTATCAAAGCCGGGTGATGATATACTTACTTTTGCACCGTATTTTCCGGAATACGGTCCGTACATTGATGGGACCGGAGCGCATCTTAAGGTTGTGGAGGCGGATACCGAGAGTTTTCAGATTAATTTTGACAAATTCGAAGCTATGCTTGATGCAAATGTTTCCGCAGTTCTTATAAACACTCCTAACAATCCTTCGGGTATAGTTTACTCAACGCCTACAATTCAAAGGCTGGCAGATATTCTTAAGAGAAAACAGGAGGAGTACGGAAGGGACATCTATATTATTTCCGATGAACCATATCGTGAGATTGTGTTTGAGGGGGCGGACTCACCGGTTGTTTCAAAGTTCTATGACAATACGATTGTGTGCTATTCCTTCTCCAAATCACTTTCACTCCCGGGTGAGAGAATCGGATATGTTGCAGTAAATCCGGCATGCAGGGATGCAGCGGTAATTATCAATATGTGCGGGCAGATATCACGAACAACGGGGCATAACTGCCCTTCGTCGATTATTCAGCTTGCAGTGGCACAGGTGCTGGATATTACCTCGGATTTATCGGTTTATGAAACAAATATGAACCTGATTTATAATAAGCTGGTGGAGCTTGGCTTTACTGTTGTAAAACCGGGCGGAACCTTTTATATTTTTCCTAAGGCACTTGAGGAGGATGCAAAGGTATTTTGCAATAAGGCGCTCAAATATGATTTAATACTTGTTCCGAGTGATACCTTCGGCTGCACTGGGTATTTCAGGATGGCATACTGCATTGATACTGATAAGGTTATACGTTCACTGGCAGCTCTTGAAAAATTTGTTAAGAGTGAATATGCCGGAAAGTAATTATATAAGGGGATGAACAGATGAAAATATGTCCTGTATGTGATAGTAAAATAGAGGGTACATGGTGTGCAAGCTGTCATAGATTCGTAAAACCATGGATAATAAAAGAAGACATTTATATCAATGAAAGACATCCTTCGGATGAGACTTCCTGTAATTTTCATAATTCCGAAAATAATGAGGTCCATACGGCACCGGCAGCTCAAAGATACCGGAGCACGCAGAAGGTACCTGCTTCGCCAAAGAATGTCCAGAATATCAAAAACACCCGCAGCACCCGCAAATCCCGCAAATCACGTGTCGGACTTATTATTGTATTAGTTTATTTTGCGATAGTATGTATTGGTTCTATTATAAGCTCGATAGCGGATTATATTGACGAAATAATGGATAGGTACGATGACGCGCGAACCTACGAGTATCAATACAGCGATTATGATACGGACGATTGGAAGGATATAGAGTTTTATGAGGATACCAATCCTGAGCATGAATTCCTCAACAGCGTAGGTATGAAATTTGCCGAAAAGGATGAATACGGCTGGGGCTATCAGTATTTTGATGAGGACGAGCTTCGTGCGGCAGGCTTTGAATGTGATGAACCCCACCTTGAAATGACTATATCCGGTCTTAAAACAAAGGCATATGACCTTTACGGCAGTTCCAGGGTTTATTTTGACAAATATTCCGATTATATGTTTAATTACCGCGTGTTTTATCTGGGTGACGAATACTCTTATTATTACGAGCCTACAACGGTATTTGAAACCTATTACTATACGGATATGGGTAATATTGAGATGGATGCATCCGTGGATACTGCCTCTGACAGGGTGCACTATTATGAGTTTGTAGGTACGGAATATTCTGAAGAGGTATTGGAGACAATTTATTTATGGCTGGACGCATATTACTATGGGGTATTTTCATCCTATGATGACTTCAGAACATATATGTCACAGGTAAAAGAAAGCGGCGATTACCAATACATAGACTGTGATGACAGTGTCGGATATATATCATTTTACTGTGACAACAATATGGTAGAGGTTATGATGTCACCGTATTAGAATTATTTAACGGAATGAAGGATATGATTGTTTTTAATAAAAAATCGGTTTTAATAAATATGTGTGTTGTATTGTTCTGCATATTTGCACTTGCAGGATGTTCAGGAGGCGGTGAGAAATTACAGACACTGGTTAATGATAACGGTAAAATACACATTATATGCACCACCTTTCCACTCTATGACTGGACCTGCAATATCGTGGGAGAAAATAATGACAGGGTGAAGGTGAGCCTTTTAGTGGAAAATGGCAGTGATGTTCACAGCTATCAAGCTACGGCAGTAGATATTGCGGCAATTTCATCCTGCGACCTGCTCATATACAGCGGCGGTGAATCAGAAAAATGGGTGGGTGATGCCGCGGCTCAGTCCGATAATGCCAATCAGACCGTCCTTAATCTGCTGGAGATACTCGGAGACAGAGCGCTTATCGAGGAGGAAATTAACCTGACAGATACCGACGATAATGGTGACGAGCCGGACGAGGAGGAATATGATGAGCATGTGTGGCTTTCACTTAAAAATGCAGCAATTCTTTGTGAGAGTATAAAGGATGCTCTTTGTGAGCTGGAGCCGGAAAAGGCGAAGTCCTATGAACAAAATTATGAGGAGTATCTTTACAGTATAAATGCCCTTGACAGGGAGTATGAGGAGGCAGTCAGCAACTCATTGCGCAAAACGGTGCTGTTTGCAGATAGATTTCCGTTCAGATATCTTTTTGAGGACTACGGACTTGAATACTATGCTGCGTTTGCAGGCTGCAGCGCCGAAACAGAGGCGAGCTTTGCGGTAATTGCATACCTTGTAAATAAGGTGGATGAGGAAGGACTTTCATCGCTTGTTATACTTGAAAAATCCGATGACAGGATTGCCGAGACCATAATTTCAAGTACGAAGGAGAAAAACCAGAATATTCTGGCACTTGATTCAATGCAGTCGGTGAACCGTAAGGATATGGAAAACGGAGCATCTTATCTCGGAATAATGGAAAAGAACCTTGAAGTTTTAAAAGAGGCTTTGAACTAGCACAGTTGCCTTTGTGGGAGAAAAATATGGCATATATAACATGTAAAAATGTTACCCTTGGATATGAGGGAAAAATAATTTCAAATAATATAAATTTTCAGGTCAATGAAGGCGATTATCTTTGCATAGTCGGAGAAAATGGTGTGGGCAAGAGTACACTGATGAAAACAATTCTCAATCTCAGAAAGCCCCTGGAGGGTGAAATTGTCTACGCAGACGGAATCAACGCGGGACAGATAGGATATTTGCCGCAGCAGACTATGATTCAGAGAGATTTTCCCGCTTCGGTAAAAGAGGTGGTATACTCGGGCTGTGTCAACAGAATGGGTTTAAGACCGTTTTATACGGCGGCAGAAAAAAGAATCTGCACGGAAAATATGAAAAGAATGGATATTCTCGATATACAAAATAAATGTTACAGGGAGCTTTCGGGAGGGCAGCAGCAGAGGGTACTGCTTGCAAGGGCGCTTTGCGCAGCCAAGAAGATACTGCTGCTGGATGAACCGGCTGCAGGTCTGGACCCTAAGGTGACAGCCGAAATGTATGAACTTATCGAAAGGCTTAACAAGGAAGATATAACAATTATTATGATATCCCATGACATCGTGGAGGCTGTAAAGTACGCATCCCACATCCTGCATATGAGTAATACGCCGGAGTATTTCGGCAGCAAAGAGGATTATATCCAAAGCGATGTTTACAAAAAATTTATGGGAAAGGAAATATAAAATGAGTGTGCTTGAGATTTTTAAGTTTTATTTTTCATATTCATTTGTAAGATATGCGGTTGTGGTAGGTATTCTTATTTCTCTGTGCTCGTCGCTTCTGGGTGTAAATCTTGTGCTTAAGAGGTATTCCTATATAGGCGACGGACTTTCACATGTCGCCTTTGGCGCAATGGCGGTGGCAGCGGTAATCGGTCTTACCGATAATATGCTGATTGTACTTCCGGTGACAATACTTGCAGCAGTCCTTATGATTTTTACCGGAAATAATTCCAAGATAAACGGAGATGCAGCGATTGCAATGATATCAGTATCCTCACTGGCAATCGGATACCTGCTAATGCATTTTTTCTCAACCTCATCAAATATTTCCGGAGATGTGTGCAGCACGCTTTTTGGCTCTACCTCCATACTTACACTGAGCAGTACGGATGTCGCTGTATGCATAATACTTTCGGTGATTGTAATTGCAGGCTACATCTTCTTTTACAACAAAATATTTGCAGTAACCTTTGATGAAAATTTTGCGAGAGCAACCGGAATGAAGGTGTCGGTTTATAATTTTGTATTTGCCGTGGTAACGGCTGCAATTATTGTACTTGCAATGAATCTGGTCGGTTCGCTGCTCATTTCGGCGCTGGTGATTTTTCCGGCACTTTCATCAATGCAGGTTTTTAAAAATTTCAGGGCAGTTGTGCTCTGCTCGGCTGTAATATCGGTGGCGGGAGCACTTGCAGGAATTGTACTTGCGGTTTTATATTCTACGCCCGTGGGCTCAACGATAGTTGCGATTGACCTGTGCATTTTTATTTGCATGAAAATCATACGCGCTGTAATGCACATAGATTAGTGCGGTTAATAGGAGATATATATGGATTACATCATAAGAAAAGCAGAAAAAAAAGATTTGCCCCAGCTTCTTCAAATCTATAATTATGAGGTTGAAAACGGTGTGGCAACACTTGATATCCACCCGAGGACAACGGCGCAGTGGGAGGAGTGGTTTTATGCACACAATGTCGGAAATCATCCCTTGTATGTGGCAGCAGAAGGAGAAAATGTTCTGGGCTATGTGAGTCTTTCACCTTACAGGGAAAAGGAGGCATTTGCGTCCACGGTGGAGCTCTCGATTTATATTGGCGCCGGGCACAGAAATAAGGGGATTGCAAGTGCACTTATGGAATTTATAATTGAAGCGGCAAGAAAAGATAAGAGTATTCATAATGTTGTTTCGGTAATCACGGCGGGAAATGAAGCAAGCACAAGGCTTCATAATAAATTCGGATTTGAATTCTGCGGTACGATACCGCAGGTAGGTGTAAAAAATGGTGCTTATCAGGATATAGAAAATTACAGCCTGATTGTTTCATAAAAATACGGAAACTCAAGCATAAAAATATGGTTTTAATTTGGCTTCCCTTATGTTATAATAGCATGATAAGAAGTAAACTAAGGAGATGCATTGATGGGTGATTTGTATTATGAACAGATTGTGACTTGTAAACCACCTAAAACTGCAGGCATTGAGAAGGCAGGCCTTATACTTTTATGTGTACTGTCTTTTTTGTTTATATTTATACCATATGTAGGCATTATCCTGACAGTGGGAGTTATAGTGTTTGCAGTATTTAGATTTCAGAATTATGATTTTGAATACGAATATTCATTTGTAGACGGTGAGCTTGACGTGGATAAGATTGTCGCCAAGTCACGCAGAAAGAGAATGGGAACATTTGTATTTAAACAGATAGAGCTTATGGCGCCTGTTAATTCCAATGAGGCATTAAGACTTCAAAACAGCAGGTACAAGACCTTTTCGTTTGTTTCTAATCTGCCGGATGCTAAGGTTTATGTGGCATATGTGATGAAGGATAAGGAAACGGTAAGGCTTTACTTTGAACCATCCGATGAAATAGTTAAGGAAATCAGTTATCTTAATCCCAGAAAAGTAATTGAATATTAAGCATATTACACCTTTATTCAATTGACATTTCGACATATTTTTGATAAATTAAATAAAATTTATATAAACTATAACAGAAAAGGAGAAGTGAGAAAATGGGCAAGATTGTTGAAGAGGGAATTACTTTTGATGATGTGCTTTTAATCCCTCAATATTCTGAGGTCACACCTAATATGGTTGATTTGTCAACTAATTTGACTAAAAAAATTAAACTTAATATCCCTATGATGAGTGCAGGTATGGATACTGTAACAGAGCACCGTATGGCGATTGCCATGGCACGTCAGGGCGGTATTGGTATTATTCATAAAAATATGTCAATAGAGGCACAGGCAGACGAGGTCGATAAGGTTAAGAGATCGGAGAACGGAGTTATCACGGATCCTTTTTATCTATCAGCAGATAATACACTTGAGGATGCCAACAATTTAATGGCAAAGTTCCGCATCTCAGGCGTGCCTATTACCGAGGGCAGAAAGCTTGTCGGAATCATCACCAACCGCGACCTTAAGTTTGAGAAGGATTATACCAAGAAGATTCGTGAGTGTATGACCAGTGACGGACTTGTAACCGCCAAGGTTGGAATCACACTTGAAGATGCCAAGGAGATTTTGGCAAAGGCACGCAAGGAAAAGCTTCCTATTGTTGACGATGATTTTAATTTGAGAGGTCTTATTACAATTAAGGATATTGAGAAGCAGATTAAGTATCCTCTTTCAGCAAAGGACGAGCAGGGAAGACTTTTGTGCGGAGCTGCTGTCGGCATTACAGCTAATGTTATGGAGAGAGTTGCAGCACTTGTAGAGGCCAAAGTTGATGTTATCGTAGTGGATTCTGCACATGGACATTCTAAGAATATTCTTGATACGGTAAGGAAAATAAAGGCTGCTTATCCGCAGCTTCAGGTTATTGCAGGCAACATTGCAACCGGAGAGGCTGCTAAGGCGCTTATCGAGGCAGGCGTGGATGCAGTTAAGGTTGGTATAGGACCGGGTTCTATCTGTACTACGAGAATCATTGCAGGTATCGGCGTACCTCAGGTGACGGCTATTATGGATGCATATGAGGTTGCCAAGCAGTATGGCATACCTGTTATCGCTGATGGCGGAATCAAGTATTCAGGCGATATGGTAAAGGCTATTGCAGCCGGAGCCAACGTATGTATGATGGGAAGCATTTTTGCAGGCTGTGATGAAGCACCGGGCGATTTTGAATTATTCCAGGGAAGAAAATACAAAGTATACAGAGGTATGGGTTCAATATCTGCTATGGAAAACGGTTCAAAGGACCGCTACTTCCAGACAGATGCCAAGAAGCTTGTACCTGAGGGCGTTGAAGGACGTGTTGCATACAAGGGAAGCGTAGAAGATACGGTATTCCAGCTTGTTGGAGGTATTCGTTCAGGAATGGGCTATAACGGAACACCTGATATAGAATCCCTTAAGGAAAACGGTAAATTTGTTAAGATTTCAGCAGCAGCTCTTCGTGAGAGCCATCCGCATGACATACACATTACAAAGGAAGCACCTAATTACAGCGTAGAAGAGTAATTCATCGAATCATTGCAAAGTATTGGCGGGGAGGTCATGGCATTGCAGGAACAGTTTGAAATTAATGATATTAATGAGGATTTTTTCAAAAAAGCATATGCTAAGTTAGGTCATAGACTTAATATGAAACATTTGGTTATGGCCTATGACTGCCTTAAGTTTTACGCAGACGGAGACATTGCACTCACAGCTATCAGAAATGTTGAAAAGTATCATGCGGACTATTTTGTCTGCCAGATGGCTCATGGTGACACGGATGTATTGCTGGGCGTGTCCGGAAATGTTCATGCCATGCTTTGTCTTGCGGGAAAGGTTGCAGGAGAGGAATTTGATACGGTAGATGAGGACTCCTATGATGCACTTTGCGAGTTTGCTAATCTTGTAAATGGCAAATTCGTAACCTTGCTTGAGGAGGAGAACTATGAGATGGATATGATTCCTCCTATGTGCTGTGAAAATTGTGATATAAGTGCCAGCGGCGAATTTTGTGTATTCACGCTTCGTATTAAAGATATGGAACTGGATATTATTTCGGTGGTGGACCTTATCCCTTATATGAGTTAGAATCAAAATAAAACTGATGCCGGCGTTATGCCGGCATTTTTTAAAGCGGGAGTTAAAATGGAGAAGAATTTTAAGTTAATAATCGAGTATGATGGCGGAAGATATGATGGCTGGCAGCGGCTTGGAAAGGATGAATCCAGCAATACCATTGAGAGCAGGATAACAGCAGTCCTTTCTAAAATGTGCGGCAGCGATATTGTACTGTTTGCGGGAATGAGAACGGAAAAGGGTGTGCATGCCTACGGTCAGACAGCAAGCTTTAAATGCAGTACGGATATGAATTGTGTTGAGGTGCTGCATTACCTTAACAGATATCTCCCGAGAGATATTGCTGTGATTGATGTGACAGAGATGCCGGAGAGATTTCATGCTTCACTCAATGCCAAGTCCAGGACATATATTTACAGAATTGATGCAAACGAAGTCCCCGATGTATTTGAAAGACATTATATGTATAATGTGTTTAAGAAGCCGGACATTAAGAAAATAAATGAGGCTTGTGGGTATCTTGTCGGAAGTCATGATTTTAAAAAGTTCTCGTCCTCAAAGAAAAACAAGACAACAGTTAAAAATATCATTAAGGCTAGGGCGATTGAGGATGGCTCTCAAATACAGCTTGAGGTTACGGCAAATGATTTCCTTCACAATATGGCAAGGTACATATTCGGAGCCCTGCTTCAGGTGGGTAACGGAGAAATTGAGCCCGAGACTATAAAGGAGTATCTTGACGTAAACAGTGACAAAACGCCGTCATATATGGCTGACACCTGCGGACTGTTCCTTGAAAGCATTGAGTATTAAGCTCTATTTTATTATGCATTTGTTGTGGTCGATATGATTATATATATATTCATTAACCGGTGCTTTTAACTCATCGGGTATATCATTTTGATTTATCATAACCTGCATATCGTTTTTGATAAAAAACATATAAAAATTCAGCTTGTCATAAACAGCCGTAAAATCAGCCCATTTAAAAGTGATTTTTTCCTCGATGCCATCAATTTCACAAAGTATCCCTAAGTTGTTAAGTGTAAAATCGCAGTGGGCACCCTCACTGGCAGCACGATGCTCGAGGTGGTACTTTACGGCACTTTTGAACTGCCTGTATGAGATGACAGGATAAAGCAGAAAAATACAATACAGAATCATCAGGAAGGTTGTGCGGTATCCGGCTGCGAATGCGATTATACCGGCGATGCCCGGTAAAAACGTGAGTATAAGCTCAGTTTTGTTGCGCAAAAAACGATTCCAAAAAACGATTTTCTCATATTGCTTTCCGCTGGCTTTGTAGGTTGAAGATATATTTATATAATCCATAAAATGCTCCTTAATTTAAATTTAGCATATGTATTGTA
>CAYOHM010000022.1:0-3086 GCA_964403785.1 uncultured Alistipes sp. | reverse complement strand
AGCTAAACATTTTACAATATGGAAAAAATAAAGTATAATACCAAATATAGAGTAAAGTAATATTATAAACTATCTAAAGATTATTTATGAGGTGGAAGAATGCTGCAGGACGCACACACAAATACGCTTGAAAAGGTAATAGACTGTCTTGGCGATGACAGGAATTTTTATGACATAGCATCGGATATTATGGAATACATAGAATCGGATTTTAATACATCACACGCATATATTTTGAGAAGGAATTTTGACGAGGAAAGCTATGCAGTAATCAAAAAATATGACCGTGATGGCAAGTATAAAGATTTTACGGTAATAAAAAGAGAGTATTTGAAGCTTTGCGATAAAGAAATGCTCTATGCTACGGCTGATATGAAGGAATTATCGGAGGAACTGGCTATTTTTGATGCAAGATGTCTTGTAAGCATTCCGATTTATGTTAATAAGCTGCCGGTAATGCATATGCTTATTATGGATAATGAGCGCAGAAAATTTTCGGAGGATGAAATAGCTTACCTTAAAAGTGTTGGAAAAGTTATGCAGTCAATTGCTGACAGCAAGCTCTCCAAGAATCAAATGGCATCCGCAGGCAGTACACTTAAGGCAGTTCTGACTAACATAGGTTCGGGAGTTGTAGTTTTTGATGCAGAGCATAGAAGTGTTTTGTTTAGGAATATGATGGCGGAGGAATCCGAGGAAAATGTGCGTGTTCTTAATGATGCGATTGAAAGTGTATACGAGGACGGCAGGATTTTGATTCCGAAGAGAACACAGGAGTTCTTTGATGCACAATCCGGTTTGTGGTTTGATGTTAATTTTTCCAAGATAGAATGGCTGGACGGACGGGAGGTTATACTTGTATCGTCCAATGACACAACGCTCAAGAAAAAGAATTCTGCCAAAAGTGCTTTTCAGGCACAGAATGATTTTTTGACAGGTCTGTATAATCGTATGCGTTTTGAGATGGACCTTAAGAAAATCATTGAACAAACCGTGAAAAATAACGAAACAGGTGCACTTCTGTATATAGATATGGACAATTTTAAGAATATCAATGACAGTCTTGGACATGATTACGGCGATGCGCTTTTAAAGCAGATAGGCATTATCCTGCAGGCTACAATGGGACTTAGGAATCACGTTTACAGAATGGGCGGTGATGAGTTCATCGCAATTGTAACGCCTGAGAATTACAGCCTGTTGGATAATATTTTGTCATCCGTTACGACATCCTTTAACAAGTCATGGTATTTAATTGACTCGGAGTGCTATTGCACAATGAGTATGGGCGTTGTTAAGTTTCCGGAGTACGGAAAGGATGTCAACACGCTTACCAAGAAAGCAGACATAGCTATGTATAATGCAAAGCGCTCCGGAAAGAATCGCTACGCATTTTACAGTGAAGAGGCGTCGGACGGCAATACCTACCATAACATTGAGATTGAGATGAATATGAGACAGGCTGTTGAGGCAGACTGTGATGAATTTATGGTTTACTATCAGCCGATAGTGAACACTACCACCAATAAGGTTTATGGTTGTGAATCGCTAATCAGGTGGGACAACAGGAATTTAGGTTTTATGAATCCGGGAGAATTTATTCCGCTTGCCGAGTATCTGGGACTTATAAATGAAATCGGTGATTACGTGCTTGAAAATGCCTGCCGTCAGTGCAAGGAGTGGAACGAAAAATATAACCCTGATTTCAGAACCAATATAAATCTGTCCGTTGTTCAGCTCACGCAGCCGGATGTGGTACAGCACATAACAAGTATTATTATGGGGACCGGTGTTAATCCGCATAATATCACGCTTGAAATAACTGAGAGTATGGCAATAAATGATATGCAGAGAGTTATAAATATAACTCAGGGCTTTAAAAAGATGGGTATGAGGATTGCACTTGATGATTTTGGTACGGGTTATTCCTCTCTGAGCTATATAAGACAGTTGGATTTTGACATCATAAAGATTGATAAGTCATTTATTGACGATATAATCACGGATGAATATGAAAAAGCATTTGTTAAGCTCATTGTTGACCTGTCAAAACAGCTTGGCTCAAAGGTATGTGTTGAGGGCGTTGAAACAAAGGAGCAGTATGAATTGCTTAAGAATCTGAATGCCGATATGATTCAGGGCTACTATTTCAGTAAACCTGTTCCGGCACAGTTATTTGAAAATAAATTCTTCATTGAATAAAAGAACGATTTGGCAGGCAGGATAATAATATGAATAAAAGAAATTATCAGGCAGAACTTGATGCCATAATTGAATATAACAGGAAAAACCAAATAGTTCCCACACTTTTGCTTCATAGCTGCTGCGCACCGTGCAGCAGTTATTGCATTGAGTACCTGTCACAATATTTTAATATTACGGTATTTTATTACAATCCTAATATTTCCGAGCAGGAGGAGTATTGTAAACGTGCTGAAGAACAAAAAAGACTTATAGCTTCAATGCCTGTATTACATCCTGTAAGTTTTATTGAGGGTGTGTACAATCCGCGTGAATTTTATGACATAGCAGCCGGTTACGAAAAGTGTCCGGAAGGCGGTGAGAGGTGCTTTAGATGTTATGAACTGCGGCTAAAAGCAGCGGCACTTAAAGGCAGGGAGCTTAATATGGACTATTTTACTACTACGCTTAGTATAAGTCCTCTTAAGAATGCTCAAAAGCTTAATGAAATCGGAGAAAGGCTTGCACAGGAGTTCGGCATTCCCTACCTTGTTTCTGATTTTAAGAAGCGCGACGGCTATAAGCGGTCGATAGAGCTTTCAAGGGAATACGAACTTTACCGCCAGAATTACTGCGGGTGTGCGTTTTCCAAGGCAGAAGTCTAAACTTTCCGGTTATTATTCCGATACTAATGCTGAAATGGCGAAGATTATATATTGATGTTTTTCGCTATAAGGGGTTACAGCAATTATGAGGGAGGATATTGCGATGAAAGAAGGAACGGATGCAAATGAGTATTTGGAGTGCGAAAAATGGTGGATTTTTGCATTTATGATGTTGGTGGGCGGTTATTTCGGCGCATTTACATATTCCATCCGGGGCGGTGCGTTCTGTAATGCGCAGAC
>CAYOHM010000021.1:0-25769 GCA_964403785.1 uncultured Alistipes sp. | reverse complement strand
TAAAAAACATTAACGAGACTTTTATGGTACATAGGATGTGCGGTAAAGGTCTCTTCTGACAAAAGATTACCTTACGGGTATATTTATACAGGGCGGTTTGATTGCGGCATGCGTGCTGACAGCCTACCATATAGGACTTGGCAGCAGCAATGCACTTGCATCAACCATGGCATTTATGACATTAACGCTGGCAAGACTTTTTCACGGCTTTAACTGCAGAAGCGCCAAGTCCATATTCTGTATCGGTCTTGGGTCAAATAAATACAGTGTTTATGCCTTTCTTGCAGGTATAGCGCTGCTGTTTTCGGTATTTTTTATTCCTGCGCTCAGAGAAATATTCAGTGTAATTTTGCTTTCAGGTGTACAGCTTACGGAGGTTTGCTTGTTAGCTGTTATGCCGTCTGTATTCATCCAGCTTAAAAAATGTATGAACTCAAGACGTGATTTACATTTGGATGATTTTGCTTTATAATGTAGTCATATAATTTCAGCGTAAGATATCGGATAACAAATAAACAACGCACATAGGGAGGAATGGGAGTAATGAATAAGGAACAGGCTTCGGGGACAAAGACATCCCTTAGCAACAAGGTGGAAAGCGTATTCTCAGGTGTTTTGGGAAGAACGCTTCTGATAGTTGCGGTGAATGCACTGGTGGTTTCACTGGTGCTGCTTTTGGTGCTGACTTTGAATGATAATAAGAATGATGCAAAGCAGTATGCACTTCAGGTTGATGAGGCAATGGCGGAAAAGGTCAGTATGATTGAGGCGATTGCCGGAGGAATCAGCAGCGGAACTATTGTTGATTTAAGCGATGTCGCAGATTATGTGGATGCAATGGTTGAGCTTGACGGTCAGGTTTCGGCGGTATATAGCTGCTATGACGAGAATATAACGGTTATGAGTGGAGGCTGGACCCCGCCGGATGATTTTGTGGTTACTGATAGAGAATGGTATAAGGAGGCACAGGCTAATCCAGATAAGGTATATATTTCCGAACCGTATGCCGACCTTCAGTCAGGAGGAATCTGTATTACTCTGTCCAAGGCTACCTATAAGAACGGTAAAATGTGCGGTGTAGTCGGAATGGATATGTATATGGATGATATGATTTCCCTTATTCAGAACAGCTATTCGGGCAGCAATTATGTGTTTATTACATCTGATGAGGGACTTATACTGGTTCATCCGAATGACGAGTATTCACTTTCTGACGAAGAAGGCGTTACGGTGGACGAAGCAAACCACGGACGTTATGCGGGGCTGCTTAATAAGGATATGAAAACCAGTCTTATACTGGATTAAAAGGGAGGTCTTAAGCTCACAACAACCGTTACGTCAGAGGTGACAGGCTGGAAAATTATATCTGTGCAGTCAATATTGAAGCTGGTACTGATTATGGCTGCATTTATTGCTGTTTATGTTATCATCTACCTTCTCGCAAGAAAGGCTGCCAGAAGTATTACAATAAAGCGTATGGAGGGGTACTTTAGGCCGCTTACATCAATAAGCAGTAAAGTATCTTTGGTCGCTGACGGTAATCTGGACGTTGTGTTTGATGAGGAAAAGAATTCGTCAGAGATAGAAAAGCTCACCGATTCGCTTACTGATAATATTGAAAGCCTCAGCGGATACATAAGACAGATTTCTGATACCGTGACAGCTATTTCCAATAAAGACCTTACGGCAACCGTGGATGATTCGTTTAAGGGCAGCTATGTGCAGATTAAGGAGGCTTTGGAAAATATTCTTGTAAATCTGAACGATTCCTTTGGACAGATTAGGGAGGAATCGGAAAGGGTTAATCAATATTCACAGCAGCTTGAGCAGACCTCTGAAAATGTAGCGGAAAGCGCAACTGAACAGAATATTGCAGTTTCATCCGTCGCTAAGGATATGAATAAACTTACCGAGCAGACCAAGAAAATCACAAGCTGTGCAATGACGGTGCGTGAAAATTCCGATATTACCAATGAACACTTAAAGCAAAGCGAAACGGAAATGAATAATCTTGTTGAGGCTATGGTGAGAATTGAGAAATGCTCGGAACAGATAGTTTCCTTTGTAGATGAGATTGTTAATATTGCATCACAGACAAATCTCCTTGCCCTCAATGCGTCCATTGAAGCGGCAAGAGCAGGTGAGGCAGGAAAAGGCTTTGCGGTTGTTGCCAATGAAATCGGTTCACTTGCAACTTCAAGTGCACAGGCAAGCAATAATATCAGCACACTTATCATGGAAACAAAGGAGGCGGTTGAAAAGGGAAAGGCAATGGTAAATTCAACCTCAGAGACCATGAAGAAGGGTGTAAATGATTCTTATGAATCCAAGACCCAGATTGATGAAATTGTTGAATATGTCAAGAGCCAGCAGGAGTTCATTGAGAAAATAAATGCACAGCTCAAGGATATTGCAGGTCTGGTTGAAAATAATGCATCCTGCGCACAGGAGAATACTGCAATAAGCCAGCAGCTCAGTGAATGTTCGCAGACACTTCTTGACACAGCCAATTCATTTAGATTAAGATAAACATATATAAAGCATATATTAAGGAGAAATTGAATGAAGAAGTACGATTATTTAGTGGTTGGCTCAGGTTTGTACGGAGCTGTATTTGCAAGGAAGGCAGCGGATGCCGGTAAAAGGGTTCTTGTTATAGATAAGAGGCCGAACATTGCCGGAAATATTTACACTGAGAAGATAGAAGGCATCAATGTTCATAAATATGGCGCTCATATTTTTCATACTAACAACAAGAGGGTTTGGGATTTTGTAAATAAGTACGCAGAGTTTAACAGATTTACAAATTCACCTGTTGCCAATTATCACGGGGAGTTATATTCCCTGCCGTTTAATATGTATACCTTCAACCGTATGTGGGGTGTTGTAACTCCGCAGGAGGCTTTGGCTAAGATTGAGGAGCAGAAAAAACAGGCGGGCATCACACAGCCTAAGAATCTTGAAGAACAGGCAATCAGTCTTGTAGGTACGGATATTTATGAGAAGCTTGTAAAGGGTTATACAGAAAAGCAGTGGGGAAGACCGTGTGACCAGCTTCCTTCATTTAT
The DNA here is from genome assembly GCA_964403785.1 of uncultured Alistipes sp. Taxonomy (GTDB): domain Bacteria; phylum Bacillota; class Clostridia; order Lachnospirales; family Lachnospiraceae; genus MGBC120314. Next base: position 22,701 of record CAYOHM010000021.1, on the reverse strand, counting down.
CATAAAAAGACTTCCGGTGCGTTTGACATTTGATAATAATTATTTCAACGCTCTTTATCAGGGACTTCCGGTTGGCGGATATACCAAGCTGGTGGCTAATATGCTTGATGGCATTGAGGTAAAGCTTTCTTCGGATTATCTTGAGAATAAAGCTGAGCTTGACGAGCTGGCTGACAAGGTGATTTATACCGGTCCGATAGATGAATATTTTAATTTCAAGCTGGGTACACTTGAATACCGTTCGGTTCGATTTGAGAATGAAGTGCTTGACATACCTAATTTCCAGGGTAATGCTGCTGTAAATTATACGGACAGGGAAACGCCATGGACGAGAATTATCGAGCATAAGTGGTTTGAATTCGGCAAGGACGAGGAAGGCAATGAACTTCCTAAGACGGTAATCAGCCGTGAGTTCAGTTCGGAGTGGAAACCGGGTGACGAGCCATACTATCCTGTAAATGACGAAAAGAACAATGCTCTGTATGAAGAATACAAAAAATTAGCCGAAGGTGAGGGCAATGTAGTATTTGGCGGAAGACTCGGAGAGTACAAGTACTATGATATGGATGCTGTTATTGCATCAGCACTTGATAAGGCAGAGGCTCTTATAAAATAATAAAAAATCCGCGGGACGGTATCTGGTCGGTCTCGCGGATTTTTATGTAAATAGACCTATTGTACCCTGAAAGCATCCATTATCTTTTCTATACAGGCGAAAAGATATGGCTTGTAGGTATCAATATCAACGGGCTCATTCTCAATAATGACCGAATAGCAGGTGGAGCCAACCAGTTCAACGATGGTATACAGCATCAGCTCGGCATTCATCCATTTAGAGCCGTCGGATTCGATTAGCTTGTGGTAAAGAGCGACAATATCAAGCTCCGGTTTTAACTGGTCACTTGTCAGTGCACGCTTATATATTCCGTAGTTCAGGTTCTTATTAATAAACTTCAGCAGAGGAATATCACTCCTTAGCTGGTCGATTATATCATTAACTATGAATATGAGCTTCCCCTTGGCAGATGGGTCATCAAGCCTGTCGGTATTCTCTAATGCTTCCATTGAATGCATAAACAGCTGTTCTGCCTTCTGTGCAATCAGCTTTTCAATGAGTTCTTCCTTATCCTTAAAATAGAAATAAAATGTGCCCTTTCCAACACCTGCCTGCTCTGCAATATCTGAAATAGTGGTCTTGGAAATCCCCTTACTCATAAAAAGCGAAAAAGCGTGAGACAGAAGTGCTGAACGTTTATACTTTTTGTTTTCTTCGGCTTTTCCCATTGTAAATCCCCCTTAGGCATACAATATGATGATAGCATATTTTGTATGACTATGTCAAAATACCATAAAATTGACCAAAAGTCAAAAATTTTTTCTAAAAATATTGACTATTAGTCAGTTATTTGATATAGTTCAGTAAGAAATTGACTAATGGTCAATAAACAAGGAGAGGATTTTATGCAAAAGATTGCAGAGAAAATAGTTAAATTTCGTATTCCGATACTTATTATCGGTATATTGCTGCTTATCCCGTCAGCAATAGGTATTATTAACATGAAGATAAACTATGATATTCTTTATTATCTTCCGGATAATATTGAAACCATGCAGGGACAGGATGTTTTGATGGACGAGTTCGGCAAGGGAGCTTACGGTATGTTTGTGTGTGACAACATGCAAAGCGCGGATGCCATTAAGATGGCGGAAAAGCTGAAATCCATCGACCATGTTGCAGAGGTAATAAGCTATGATGAGCTTACAAATGGCAAGCTGCCGCAGGAGCTTTTACCGCAGGAGGTAAGAAAAATCTTTTTTTCAGAAAAAGAAAATTCAATTCTTATGTTTATTTTCTTTGATACCACCAGCTCGGCAGACGAGACAATGGAAGCGATTGGCGAGATAAGGAAGATAGCCGGTGAGCAGTGCTTTTTATCAAGTATGGCTGCTATTGCAACGGATACCAAGAACCTCGTTGAGAGTGAGATGATGATTTATACGGTGATTGCCGTTGTGCTGTGTACTCTGGTATTGGTGCTGACAACGGATTCTTTTATCATTCCGCTGCTCTTTATGGCAAGTATAGGAATGGCAATTATTTATAATCTCGGAACTAATTTTATACAGGGTGAGATTTCCTACATAACGATGGCGCTTGTTGCAATACTCCAGCTGGGTGTTACAATGGACTATTCCATTTTCCTTTATCACAGCTACAAGGAAGCTCAAAAGGAATACAGCGACAGGGAGCAGGCAATGGCACATGCTATATCGGCGACAATCACCTCGGTTACGGCATCTTCGCTTACGACGATTGCGGGCTTTTTGGCAATGTGCTTTATGACATTTACGCTGGGACTTGATATGGGCGTTGTTATGGCAAAAGGTGTTGCATTTGGAGTTATCTGCTGTGTTACAATTCTTCCGTCATTGATTCTTACCTTTGACGGATTAATCAATAAAACCGGACATAGGGCGTTTGTGATTCCTACGGAGAAGATAACCAATTTCGTGGTTAAGTATTATGCGGTATTTTTTGTTTTGATGATTATCCTCTGGATTCCGGGAATATACGGAAATAATCATGTAAATGTTTACTATAAGCTGGATGAGAGCCTTCCGGAGTCTTTGCCGAGCAGACAGGCAAATACGCAGCTTCAAAACGGCTACGATATGAATTCAGTGTCAATGGTTCTTGTCAGCAGCGATTTGTCTGCTAAAAAAACCAGGGAATTAACGAATGCTTTAAGTAATGTAGAGGGAGTAACCTTTGCACTCGGATATGATTCCTTTATAGGACCTCTTATACCGGATACGCTTATACCGGATGATATTAAGGAAATGATGAGCAGCGATAATTGGAAGCTTCTGCTGGTATCATCCCAGTATCAGGTTGCAACGGATGAGATAAATGCTCAATGTGAAGAACTTGAAGATATCATTAAATCCTATGATTCAAAGGGTATGCTGATAGGTGAGGCGGCAGCTACGAAGGATTTGGTAAATATTACCAACAGAGATTTTAATGTTGTTAGCTTTATAAGTATCGGAGCTATCTTCGTGCTTATACTTATCTCGCTAAAATCAATCTCCTTACCGATTCTGCTTGTGGCTGTAATCGAGCTTGCAATATATGTAAATATGGCGCTTTCATATTATATGGGAACAACGCTGCCGTTTATTGCATCAATTTGCGTGGGAACGATTCAGCTTGGTGCAACGGTTGATTATGCAATACTTATGACTACACGTTACAAGAAGGAAAGAATAGAGGGCAGCAGCAAGAAGCAGGCAATTAAGACGGCGCTTTCAACCTCGATAAATTCGATATTCTCAAGTGCACTTGGATTTTTCGCTGCGACAATAGGTGTCGGAGTATACTCGGATGTAGACCTTATCAGTGCAATATGTATGCTTCTTGCGAGGGGAGCATTGCTTAGTATGGTGATAGTCATTGTGATGCTGCCTACAATGTTTATGATATTTGACAGGCTTATATGTATGACAACTATTGGTATGACAAAGATTGGACGTACAAAGACCAAGGGTAAAAAAACAGGACACAATATAAATGATAAAATTGAGGAGGATGTTGTATATGAGTAAGTTAAAGAAAGCTATGGCAATGGGATGCACAATCTGTCTTATCACAACAGGAGTTGCAGGATGCGGGACACAGGCGCAGGCAATGGTGCAGCCGTCGATTGATGATGAAGTAGCGATTATGGATAATGCGGTAAGCACGCTTGATGAAACGGGAATAATAAAGCACAGCAGTGACAGCGGCAAGGAAGAAACAGTTTATGCAATTCTTGATGCAGATTCACAGCTTATGTCGACGATTGTAAGCGATTGGGTTAAGAATCCGCAGGGCGCAGCAACGCTTAATGATGTGTCAGACCTTAAAGACATCACAGTAGTTAAGGGTGATGCAACGTACAGTGCAACGGACAATAATATTGTCTGGACGGGTGACGGAAGTGATGTATATTACCAGGGAACTTCTGATAAAGAGCTTCCGGTAAAGGTTTATGTAAATTATGAGCTTGACGGAAATCCTGTAAAGGCGGATGAGCTGGCGGGCGCAGACGGACATTTGAAGATTACCTTCTCGTATGATAATAATACTGCGAAGGAAACCGTGATAAAAGGAAAGAAATGCACAATCTATCAGCCATTTGTTATGGTATCCGGAGTGCTTCTGGAAAATGATAAGGCAACCAATATAAGCGTTTCAAACGGAAGCTGTATAAACAGCGGAGATGACACGGTTGTTTTCGGAATGGCTATGCCAAAGCTCGCGGAAAGCATCGGCATTGATGAATCGGAGGATTTGGACATTGAAATCCCGCAGGAGGTAGTGGTTGAAGCCGATGTTACTGATTTTGAACTTATGATGACTCTTACCGTAGCATCAAATACAGCATTGGAGCAGATTGATTTGGATTCTGAGGGCAAACTTGATGACCTTAAATCAGATATGGACAAGCTCTCAGACGGAATGGATGAGCTTATTGACGGCTCTGATAAGCTTTATGACGGAGTGGGCGAGTTAAAGGACGGAACAGGAGAGCTTTCTGACGGAGTAGATAAGCTGGATGACGGAGCAGGCAAACTTAAGGACGGCGCACACAGCCTGTCGGACGGTGCGAGTGAGTTGTCCGATGGAGCAGGGAAACTTGCAGATGGCGCTAATCAGGTAAATGCCGGTACAGAAAGCCTGCAGGACGGAATAAATCAGGTGAACAGCGGAGCAGGTCAGTTAAGTGCCGGTGCAGAATCTCTAAAGAGTGGTGCAGAGCAGGTAAACACCGGAGCCGGTTCACTTAAGGATGGTGCAGAGCAGGTGAACACAGGAGCAGCCGCACTGGCAGCAGGACTTAGCGAATTAACGTCAAATACACCGGCGTTATCCGATGGCATAAGCCAGTTAAGTACAGGAGCTGAAAGCCTTTCCAGCGGTCTTGATTCTATTGTGTCAAATAATGACACTTTAAATTCAGGAATGAGTCAAATCACGGATGGACTTAAAGAGCTTAATGATGCATTAACCAATGATAATGCAAAAGGCAATCTGACAGCACTTGTAACCGGTTCGGGTAATGTATCTGACGGAATTGGCTCGGTGGCAGACAATCTGGCTAATATTACTACCGGATACGCATATAGTGATGAAACCAGTGAGATAGGTCTGCTCATAGCAGGACTTGATCAATATAGCGATACTCTTGCAGCCAGCGACGGGGCAACGGCAACGGCAATTAAAACTCTTATTGGGACTTATGAAAAAATGTATGATCAAGTAGCCCAAGTATCAGAAGGGGCTGGAAATTTAAAGAATAGTTACGCATTAGTTAATGACGGTATTAAAACAGCAGTCGGAAGTATAAGTGATGTTTCGACAGCCGTGGGGACATTATATGCGGGCTCGTCAGAGCTGCAAAGCGGTTTGGATTCATATACCGGATATGTTAAAGAAGCAGCAGAAGGAATGACTTCCTTAAAAGTAGGTTTAGCAGCACTAAATGGGAAGGTTCCTGCTCTTGTTGAAGGAATACAAAACCTTTCTGACGGAGCAGGAAAACTTTCAAGCGGAACACAAAGCCTGTATGACGGAGCTCAGCAGCTTTCAACCGGAACGCAAAGTCTTTTTGAGGGAACAGTCACATTAAAAGCGGGAACTGATTCACTTTCAAGCGGAACGGGTCAGCTGCTTACAGGCGTGGCTTCATTAAAGGAGGGAACACAGAGCCTGTCATCGGGGGCTTCAAGTCTTTCTGACGGCGCTGTTAAACTTTCAGACGGAGCAAAGGAGCTTTCAAGCGGAACGGATGACCTTAAGGACGGTACGGGCGAATTAAAATCAGGAGTGTCAGACCTTACGGATGGCGTTCAGGAGCTTCTTGATGGTATGTCTGACTTAAAGGACGGCGTAAACGAATATAACGAAGAGGGTATCTCAAAGCTTACAAAGCTAGTAAATGAAGATTTGGATAAGTATTTGGACAGGTTTGATGCAGTGAAGGCGTATGCTAAGGAGTACAATACCTTTTCCGGCTGCAGCGAGGGAACGGATTGCTCAGTTAAGTTTATTTACAAGACGGAATCAATCGAAAAATAAAACCTTGAAGGCATAAATGTTTGGTGGTATGATGTAACTAACTATATTTACGTCATTTAGGAGGCATTATGCAAATTATTTTATTTCTGTTCGGGGTGGTTGTTTTTTCGTTCCTTAATGTTGTAATCGAGAGACTCCCTGAGAAAAAGCCGATTATAAAGGGATATCCCGAGTGTATAAAACGAGGGCAAAAAAGCATAAGATATATAATAGTGGAGGTTTTGGGCGGTTTAACCGCAGTTGGTCTTAATTTGTATTACGGATATACACTTAAGGCGCTCACTGTATTTGTACTTTTTTGTCTGCTTGTGCTTATATCGTTTATAGATTACGATACAATGATAATTCCGCCGCAGCTTAATTTTATGATATTGCTGCTTGGCATTGCTTCGATATGGACAATGGGAGGAATAAGTATAACGGACAGGCTTATCGGACTTTTCTGCATAAGCCTTCCGCTGTATATAATTGTCTGTATTGTCCCGAACGGCTTCGGCGGAGGAGATATTAAGCTTATGTTTAGTGTGGGCTTTTTCTTAGGCTGGAAGGCTACTGTGGCAGCGTTTTTTATCGGTCTGATACTCGGCGGAATATATGGAATTTACCTGATGGCAAGGCGCAAAAAAGGCAGGAATGAACATTTTGCATTCGGACCGTTCCTCTGTATCGGAATAGCAGTTGCAGTATTCTGCGGAGAAGCAATGATTAATGCCTACCTTTCATCATTTATGGGATGATGATTATGTAAAGGAATATTTTATAAACTAAAGTTTATCTGTTGTACTTTATTGGGGCTGCGTGGTATAATTACCGTAGGCGAATGGATTCGCCAAGTATATTTTCAAGGAGGAAGATAATATGCAGACAGGAACAGTGAGCAGCCAGGTAAGCTCAGCGTATGCAGCTTACACTGACAATAAGACTCAGAATAAGGTAACCAAAGAAAACAGCGCTAAGTCTGAAAAAGCTTCTAAGACCGGTGTTAGTTCGCTGGCTGTGAAGGAGGACAAGGAACTGGGTAAGACTGTCGGACAGCCGCAGCTTAGCGAAACGGCGCAGGAGTATTACAACAGCCTTAAGGAAAAGTATGGTGATTATGACTTTGTCCTTGTCAGCTCCGATATGAAGGATGCTGCACAGGCTAATGCTTCGATGTATGCCAATACCAGCAAGACCGTCATTCTGATTGATGAAGAGAAGATTGAGAAGATGGCGACGGACGAGGCTTACAGGGAGAAGTATGAGGGTATAATTGCAAATGCTTCAAATCAGCTTCAGCAGCTTCGGGAGAGCATTATAAGCAGCGGTGCCAATATTTCTTCTTATGGCGCTACAATTAATGACGATGGAACAGCTTCTTATTTTGCCGTGGTTGACAAATCACTTAAGGCACAGCAGGAGCGCATCGAAAATAAGCGTGCCGAGGCTAAGGAAAAGGCAAAAGAGGACGCCAAAGCCAAGGCTAAGAAAGAAAAAGAAGAAGAACTTAAAGAAAAGAGAGCAGAGAGCGCTGATGATGAACAGGATATCAGAAAATCCGAGGATAAGGTGACAATTACCGCAGATTCAATTCAGGAGCTTGTCAATAAGATTTCTGATTCGGTATTTGATACGATGAGTGACAATGCTGAAACTGAGCAGGAGAAATCAATAGGACATAATTTTGATTTTTCGGTATAGTATTGTATAATACAGGTATTGAGACAGTTGTGCACCATTAAGGTGCACAAAGCTCAATATCTTTTTTTATGCCATAATGGGCGGTTGAGAAAGGGTGGTTACTATTTTAGAAACAAAGCTTAGCTTCTATGATGAATTTAACTGCATAGCGGATAAATGTCCTATGACCTGCTGTATGCAGTGGAAAATAGCTGTGGATGACACAACCTATGAAGAATGGAAGAGTGTAGCCGCAGTTGAACCGCTAAAGGGCAGGCTCGGCGATTATGTCACATACATAGACTCGGACAGGGTGATAAAGCTAAAAGAAAATAAGAAATGTCCGTTTCTAGATAAGGCAGGTCTTTGCAGCCTTGTATTGAAATATGGCGAGGAAATTTTGTCAGACACCTGCGATACGTTCCCAAGGCAGATACATGAATTTTCAGGCAGAACCGAGTATGCACTTGTGTCCTGCTGTCCGGCGGTTGTAGATTTTTTGAAGGACGGCGAATTAAAGCTAATCACCCGTACTGCTGCTGACGAAGAAAATTCATCCAATGAAGCAGAAGAAATCCTGTTTAATGTGCGTGCACTGATAATGGATATTATATCGGATAAAGAAAAGCCTGTACCAAAGGCAATTTTACTGGCATATTATGTGCTTTTGGATATCTATGACGGATATGGGAGGACATATGATAAAAAGTTTCTTACAAAGCTCTATAATAAAATATCGGGCATAAATGTGGATTTTAAGGACAAATTCACGGAGGATAATGAGCTATGGCTTGATATGGTTGATAATTACCGCAAACAGGGTCTGTATAAGGAGTATATAGAGGATGTTTGCGAATTGGCGGAAAAATTTGAAAATGAGTGTGATTTTGAAAAAATAGAAAAAAGCTATGCGGATTTTGAAAATTATATCTGTAAATACGAAAATCTGTTTCGCAACTATCTGCTGCTGGAGATTTTTGCGGATTTATTTGTACCTGAGGCAGATATAGAAAGTCTTGTTGTAATGTTTCAATGGATTTGTATGGAGTATGTGATGGTAAGACATTCACTGTTCTTAATGTATATGAAATGCGCGGAAAATAGGGAAAAAGAAAGATTAAATTATGATATAATCAGAGAGATAATCGTGGTTGTTTCGAGAATGACAGGTTATGACGAGGACGATATTTATGAATATATGGCTAACAGCTTTCAAAGTGTCGTGTGGAAATGGGGTTATATGGCTCTGATAATCGGAATTGGAGGAAATATATGATACAGGATATAGAAAACAGCTTTATCAATCATTATGAACAAAAGCCCATTGGTATGAGGGACAAGGTAATCATATTCAGGGGAAAGGAAATTTTAATAAAACAAGATAACGATAATAATGACATAGCGGATTATATGACATATGAGGAATTTAAAGAGATTAAAGGTAGATTTAATATTAAAGAGTGCAGCAATAAAGCGGATTCTGCCTTGTTTAGATTTATCTTCACAATAGATCAGATATCTTATTTTCTGGTGGACTATCCGAAGGAGGGACTTGGTGAACTGGATGGCTTAAAAGCAAAAAATTTTACTCTTAAATTTATTCCTATGTTCGCACTTAGAAGTATCAGCAGCAGAGGAGTTGTTTTTGCAGGGGCAACAGCATGGCATGTCTACCACTGGTATCATAACAGCCGTTTCTGTGGTGTCTGTGGAAACAAACTGGTGCATGATGACAAGGAAAGAATGATGAAGTGTCCCGTCTGCGGGAATATGGTATTTCCGAGACTGGTTCCGGCTGTTATTGTCGGGGTCAGGGATGAAGACAGGCTTGTTATGACTAAATATGTCGGACGGGAATATAAAAGGTACGCTCTTATAGCGGGTTTTACGGAGATTGGTGAAACAATCGAGGAAACCGTAGCCCGTGAGGTGATGGAGGAGGTTGGATTAAAGGTAAAGAACATAACCTATTATAAGAGCCAGCCCTGGGGCTTTGATGATGATTTACTGCTGGGATTTTACTGCGATATTGACGGAGCTGACAGCATTAAAATGGATGGTTCGGAGCTGTCGGTGGCAGAGTGGGTGGACTACAAGGATATCCCGGAATACAATGAGGGACTGAGCCTTACGGAGGAAATGATGAAAAACTTTAAAAGGCAGAGAGAGGAATATCACGAATGCAGAAAACAAGCGGAAAAATCGCAAAATATGTTTGATTAAATACTACTTTTGATGTATAATCAAAATAATTGTGGAAAGGAGCGTGTTGTATGGGTAATTCAACCGATAAACGCGGTGGAAAGATGAGCAAAAAGCAGCTCAGACAAAAACGTAAAATGGAGCGCACGATTGGAATGGTGCTCACCGTGGTATTATTAATCTGTATAGGAGTATTTATAGGGCTTTTGTCCTATTTGAATTTATTGCCGGGAATTTATCTGGGAGCAATAGTAGTGGTTTTGCTTCTGGTGCTTGCATATGTATGGCTTTCACAGTTTACGAAGGCACATATGATTGGTAAGGTTCTGGCGGTACTGCTGAGTATTATACTTGCATTTGGAAGCTATTATCTTCTTGCAACATCAAGTATGCTTGGCAATATTACAACCAATGAGGAAGAGGTTGACGTTATGTCGGTTGTCGTGCTTGCAGAGGACAAGGCAGTTTCAGTCAACGATACTGTTGATTATACATATGGTATTAATTCATCATACCAGCAGACAAATACACAGAAGGCAATAGCAGATATTAATGAGCAGTTAGATGCAGACATATCGGTTGTGGAATATCAGAACTGGTACGAGCTTGTGGACGCATTGTACACAGGTGAGGTGGGCGCGATAATTTTCAGCGAGAGTGTCCGTGGTGTTATTGAGGATAATGATTTTTATGCCAGCTTTTCAAGTGTTACGAGAGTGCTCGGATACAGCGAGATAGTTTCCAATGCTGTTATTGAGGCGCCGGACAAGGAGATTACGGATGAGACCTTTACGGTTCTTATCTCCGGAAATGACTCAACGGGCAAGATAAACACAACGGGTCGTTCGGATGTCAATATAATTGCAACGGTTAATCCTGAGACTAACCAGGTACTCCTTGTGACGACACCTAGAGATTTGTGGCTGACCCTCTATTATGGGGACGGAACTGACAGCGGCTCATACAAGGATAAGCTTACACATGCAAGCACCAATGGACTTGCCTGCTCAATGGCAACTCTTGAGGCTTTGTATGACATAGATATTGACTATTATGTAAGAATTAATTTCACGGGCTTTGAAAATCTTGTAGATGCCCTTGGCGGAATTGAGGTTGAATCCGATTATGCATTTACGCCGTACGCATATTCAGATTACCCTTATACCTATGTAAAGGGTATTAATAAGCTCAACGGCAGTCAGGCACTTATTTTTGCACGTGAACGTCACGCCTTTGCAGATGGTGACTTCCAGCGTAATAAGAACCAGATTCGTGTAATTGAGGCGATTGCCAAGAAGGCGACATCTGCTTCAATGCTTATGAATTACACCGGTGTAATGTCATCACTCAAGGATGTGCTTGCAACCAATATCCCTCAGGAACAGATAGCTAAGCTTGTGAAGAAGCAGCTTTCCGATATGAACTCATGGGAATTTAAGTCATATTCGGTTACAGGAAGTACAGGTACGGAGTATTGTCTTGCACTTGGATCTAATGCATCAATCGTATACGTTGACAGCAACTCAATTTCGGTTGCGTCAGCCAAGATGAAGGCAGTTGCCAATGGCGAGGACCCGGATTTAATAGGCGATACGGCAAATTAATAACATAAAATTAATGCACCACATAGCTTCAGGGCTTTGTGGTGCTTTTTTAGTTACTTTACGGATTTTTGGACAGCGCTGTTAATGGCGTCCAGAAGAATGGTGCTTGTATACTTGTTTTCGGATGAATATGTAATATTATCGGTGGAATTATTTGCTATCACCTGATTAGCTATGTCATCAAAACAAGTACTGAATAAAGGAAACAAAGTTTCAATAGACTCGGAAATATTGTTAATTTCGATATTGTGAATCAGGTTGTCATCAATCAGAACCCTTATCTCGACAGGATTTCCGTTAAGAACCACAGTGGAAGAATAGCTGCCGGCGGTGTAAGTCTGTTCCTTTGGTACTTTTGTTTCGTCGGACGAATCGGAGGTACAGATTAACATAAGGGTACATAAAAACACAATTGCTATAATTATAATGGCAGTATATAGAAGCTTTTTCTGATGAAGGACGATTATCTTGGTCTGGTTGCTCATCAAATCACCTTAATAATAATTTATGCTATTAATTATTATTCAAAATGTGCTAAAATTATTACATTAAATGGAACTGGGAGAATACTATGTCGCTTCAACTTATACTGGGAAGTGCCGGCTCGGGCAAATCCCACAAATTATACAAGGACGTTATATCTGAGTCACTTGAAAGACAGGAAGATAATTTTATAGTTATCGTACCGGAGCAGTTCACTCTTGGAACGCAGAAGAAAATTGTGGATATGCATCCGAAAAATGGCGTTTTGAATATAGATATAGTGAGCTTTCAAAGACTTGCCTATAAGGTTTTTGAGGAGCTTGGCGTGGACGAGGGTGAAGTGCTTGATGATACGGGCAAAAGCCTTATTATTCGTAAAATCCTTGAAGATAAAAAGGATGAGCTTGTGGTTTTTAAGAAAAATATAGATAAACCGGGCTTTGTTGAGGAGGTAAAGTCGGCTGTTTCTGAGCTTCTCCAGTACGGAGTCGAACCTGAGAAAATACAAAGGGTTATAGAGGATAAATCTGATAATCCTCTTTTTCAAGCCAAAATGCAGGATTTGTTAAATGTGTATACAGGCTTTAAAAGCTACATAAACGGAAGGTATATCGCAAATGAAGAAATTCTCGAGGTGCTTTGCCGTGTTGCCGCAGATTCACAGATTATAAGAAACAGTACAATTACACTGGACGGTTTTACCGGATTTACACCGATACAATACAGGCTGATAGGGATTCTTCTGGAGGTATGCCGGAAGGTATCAATAACCCTTACGATAGACTCAAGGGAGAAGGTTAATGTGAATGACGGCATTACTAATCTGTTCTATTTGAGCAAGGATACAGCTTCAAAGCTGATGCGTATTGCCGACGAAAGACATGTGCCTGTTGAAAGACACATCTGTATGGAGGATGCAGCTCCATACAGACTTAAGGACAGTGAAAGCCTGATTTTCCTTGAAAAAAATATTTTCAGGTATCATTCGGGTACATTTAACCGTTCAGACGAGTCAATCCAGATTTTTGAAGCTTCAAACAGCAAGGGTGAAGCGATATTTGCTGCAGGTGAGATTAAAAGGCTGGTTATGGAGAAGGGTTATCATTACAGGGATTTTGCCATTGTATCGGCGGATATTGAAAATTATGGAGAATTATGTGCAAATATACTTTCGCACAACGATATTCCGAGTTTTTTGGACTACAAGAAGAATATCTTAGAAAATGCAGCAGTTCTCTATATAAGAAATGTTCTTAAAATAATAGAGGATAATTTCTCATATGAAGCTGTATTCGGATATCTTAAGACAAATTTTTCGGATATTTCAATCGAGCAGGCGGACATACTGGAAAACTACTGTCTGGCAATGGGTATCAGAGGAATAAAAAGATATGAGGACAGATGGATTAGAAAAACAAGGAGGATGGAGGAGGAAGAGCTGTCCCTGGAGTATATTAATTCCATCCGTGAGAAATTAATCGGTGAGATAAAACCATTATATGAGGAAATGCGTAAATGCAAGACCGTAAGGCAGTATACAACCGCGTTGTATAATTTTATGGTCAGCAGTAATTTAGAGCAAAAGCTATATGAGAAGTCCGTCGAATTTGCACAAAGCTGCGATATGGCGAGGAAAAGCGAATATGAGCAGGTGTTTGGCAAGCTGATAGCACTTCTTGACAAGCTGGTTGCACTGCTGGGAGAGGAAGACGTATCACTGGGGGAATTTTGCGACATACTTGATGCGGGCTTTAGGGAAATTAAGGTAGGTCTGATTCCGCAGGCATCGGATGCTGTTATGATAGGAGATATTGAGAGGACAAGACTTGAAAACATAAAAATCCTGTTTTTTGTCGGGGTAAATGACGGGATAATTCCAAAGCAGGCGTCATCCGGCGGCATAATATCGGAAAATGACAAGGAAATACTGAGGGATAGTCAGGTGGAGCTTTCAATGACGGAAAGGGATAAGGTGTTCATTCAGAAATTTTATCTTTACCTTAGTATGACGAAGCCGAGTGACAGATTATATTTGTCATATGCCAGAATATGTTCCGACGGCAAGGCGAGGAAAATGTCCTATCTGCTGCTTACAATCCAAAAGCTGTTTCCTGATATTATTACGCGAAACAGCGAGAATGAGGAATATACAGCGGGATTGGTGAAGATTCCGAAGGCACTCTTTAGATGGGAATTTGTAAATGAACAGCTTGATGCGGCAACCAGCAGGGCACTGTATGGCGATGATTATATGACAAGCATATCTGCAATAGAAAAGTATTCAGCCTGTGCGTTTGCACATTTTGTTACCTTTGGCCTGCACCTGAATGAACGGGAAACCTATGATGTAAAGGCGTCCGACATAGGAACGCTTGTGCATAACACGCTTGAAAGATATGCCCAGAAGCTTAGGGAAAATAATCAAAGCTTTCTTGATGTGGATGATGAACAAAGGAGCAGATACATAAAGGAAAGCGTATCGGAAATAACAACGGATTACGGCAACACAATACTTTACAGCAGCAAAAGGCGGGAATACCTTATAAAAAGACTGGAAATTATGACGGACAGAACAGTCTGGGCTATCAATAAGCAGCTTTCCTTTGGCGAGTTCGTTCCGGAGGAATTTGAAAAAAACTTCTATCTTAATAACAGGGTAAGAGGAAGGATTGACAGGATTGACACCTGCGAGGATGAACAGAATGTGTATATAAAGGTGGTCGATTACAAGACGGGCGAAAGTGATTTTGACCTTCTGGAAACATATTACGGCTTGAAAATCCAGCTTGTTACATATATGAATGCTGCGGCAGCCATTGAAAAGAAGAAGCATCCCGATAAGAATATCGTTCCGGCGGGAATGTTTTACTATAATATCAAGAATCCTTTTGCACAGGGTGTGCAGACCGAATCTGAAATTGACGAACAGATATTGGCACAGCTTCGCGTTAAGGGTGTTGTAAACGGAGATGCCCGGGTTATTAAAAAGCTGGATAATGCATCTTCGTCAAGCTCGCTGGCAATCCCTGTAAGCTATAATAAGGATGGGAGCGTGCGTTCATCGGGCAATGTACTTTCCAGGGAGCAGCTTGAAATTGTATCCGAGTATGTGGATAAGCTGATAGATACGTCCGTGCAGGAGGTTCTGGACGGAAAAATGGACGCACAGCCGGTTTTAAACAATGGCAGAACAGCCTGCGAATACTGCTCCTTCAAGGCGGTTTGCGGTTTTGATGAAAAACTGCCGGAT
Source organism: uncultured Alistipes sp. (assembly GCA_964403785.1). Lineage (GTDB taxonomy): Bacteria > Bacillota > Clostridia > Lachnospirales > Lachnospiraceae > MGBC120314. The sequence continues at coordinate 7,382 of CAYOHM010000021.1, read as the reverse complement.
TGTAAGTACAGGAATTTAAAGAAGCTGTCGGATGAACAAATATTTGAAGAGTTGAGGAGAAACGTTGATGGCACCAAAGTGGACTGAGGAACAGAAAAAGGTTATAGAACTCCATAATAGGAATATTCTGGTTTCTGCAGCGGCAGGCTCCGGCAAAACTGCTGTGCTTGTCCAGCGTATTATAGAAATGATATCGGACGAGAAAAAACATATTGATATCGACAGACTTCTTATTGTGACATATACAAATGCGGCAGCATATGAAATGAAGGAGCGTATCCTTAAGGCTATTGAGGAGCGTATGGAGCAGGAACCGGATAATATGCATTTAAGAAGGCAGCAGTCGCTTATAAACCACGCACAGATAACTACGATAGACAGCTTTTGCCTTAACGTGATAAGAAATTATTTTGCACAGATAGATATGGACCCGGGCTTTAAGGTGGTTGATGAGAGCGAAGAAAAGCTTATGTTTTCCGATGTCTGTGACGAGCTGATAGAGGATTATTATCAGGAGGGGCGTGAAGAATTTTTTGAGTTTGTGGAGTGCTTTACGCCGGAAAAGACGGACGCCAATCTTGGAGAATATATACTTAATCTGTATAATGCGGCAATGAGCCATCCATGGCCTAAAATATGGCTTGACGAGTCAAAGCATATCTACGAGCTGCATGAAGCTGATGATTTCCTTAAATCGGATGTGATAAAGGAAATGCAGGAATTTTTTTCACATACGCTTACCTCTGCCCATGCTCTTATAGAACAGGCACAGAGCATAGCCTCACAGACGGGCGGACCGTATATGTATCTGGAGGCTTTAAATGATGATGAAACGTTTATCAGGTCTGTGGAAATGGCAGGCAATCCTTTTGAAGGTGCAGCGGTTATAAACGAGCACAAATATGCAAGGCTTTCGGCAAAAAAGGATGAGTCGGTAGATGCGGATGCACGCGAGCGTGTAAAGCTCCTTCGTGACACGGTAAAGGAAACACTTGCCAAAACAGCCCGCCTGTATCAGGGGCAGAGCCTTGAACAGGCCTTTGAGCTGGTAAAAAAATGCGCACCGCTTATGAATATATATGTAGAAATGACGTCAGAATTTATTGACAGAATTGAAAAGTATAAGCGCAAGAAAAATGTGATAGATTTTAGCGATATGGAGCACCTTGCCTTAAAAATACTGGTAAGGAATGAAAACGGAAAACTGGTTAGGACAAGTGCGGCAGCGGAGCTAAGCAGCCGTTTTGAAGAAATACTCATAGATGAGTACCAGGACAGCAATATGGTGCAGGAAATTATCTTAAACAGTATTTCCAAGGAGGAGGCAGGGACACCTAATATATTTATGGTAGGTGACGTGAAGCAGAGTATATACAGGTTCCGACTGGCGCGTCCTGAGCTGTTTATTGAAAAATACAATAAATACACGGATGAGGACAGCAGCTATCAGAAAATTGAACTGCATAATAATTTCCGAAGCAGAAAAGAGGTGCTTGAATCCGTCAATCAGGTTTTTGAGAAGATAATGAAGAAGGAGTTTGGCGGTATTTCATATGATGATAATGCCAAATTATACTATAAAGCCGGTTTTCCTGCGCTTTGCGAGGCAAATGGCAATGATGCCGATGTGGTATCAAATTTTGAACAGAAAAGCGAAGTGCTTCTCGTAGAATATGACGGAGAAGGTGAGGATACGGCAATCGAGGCTGAGGCAAAGCTGTGCGCTGATAAAATTAAAACAATAGTAAACAATCCGCACTTTGGCTGTCTGGACGGAAAAACGGGCAGGTACAGAAAGCTTAAATACAGTGACATAGTGGTGCTTATGAGAAGTCTTGGGAAAAATGCGGACACATTTGTAAATGTATTTGCAGATTTCGGCATCCCTGCAATTTCCGAGTCAAGAAAGGGCTATTTTGATTCCTATGAGGTTGCACTTGTCCTTAGCTTCCTGAATGTGACGGATAATCCAAGACAGGATATTGCGCTGTCCGCAGTATTAAAGTCCTACTTTGGAATGTTTAGTGCAAATGAGCTGGCGGTAATAAAATCACGCAACCCCAAAAAGTCATTATATGATGCGTTTATGCTGTACGGTTCAGGTGATGAGCATTTGGATAAAAATATATTGGAAAAAAAAGCAAGATTTCTTGCACAGCTGGAATTTTACAGAAATGTGTCACAGTATAAGACGATTCATGAGCTTATCTGGGATATTGTATATAATACCGGTTACTACGCATATGTAGGAACAATGCCGCTTGGTGCAAACAGACAGGCAAATCTTGATATGCTCATAGAAAAGGCAAAGGCATACGAAAATACAAGCTTTCACGGACTTTTTAATTTTGTCCGTTACATTGAGAGATTAAAAAGCTATGACGTTGATTATGCAAAAGCATCCTTAAACGGTGAAAATGATGATGTTGTAAGAATAATGACCATTCATAAGAGCAAGGGACTGGAATTTCCGGTTGTTTTTCTTTGCAATGCCCACAGGGGCTTTAATAACCAGGATGCCAATAGAAAAATTGTTTTGGATGCGGATTTGGGAATCGGAGTTGATTACTTTGATTCAAAGGCAAGAGTGTGCAGCCCGACAATAGTAAAAAAGGCGGTTTCACATAAGCTGCGTCTGGCGGGACTTAGCGAAGAACAGAGGATTTTGTATGTTGCCCTTACGAGAGCAAAGGAAAAGCTGTATGTTTCGGGCGCAGTAAAAAATCTCCAAAAGAGCATGGCAAAATGGAGTGAGCAGGCACAAAGGAAGGAACTCACCTACACGGATATAGTAAGCACCGGAAATTATCTTGATATGATTATGCCGGCTGCACTGCAGTCTGAGTCCGGATTTGATGTGCTTACGGTAAAACCGGAATATATTGCTCTAATCAGCGAAAAACTTGAAAAGGACAGGGCGGGCTGCAAAGAGAAAATTATGTCAGCTGAAACGGATGTGAAAAAGGATATTGCCTACGCCTATCCATATAAAATAGTTAATCATCCGATGAAGATGACGGTGTCGGAGCTTAAGCATCTGCAGCAGGACTATGATGACGAAAACAGCGAGAGCTTGGATTTTGGTGAGGAAAACGAAATAAAAAAGACAGTGCCGCTGTTTATTTCACAAAATGAGGAGGTAATCGGCGCGGCGCGAGGCAGTGCATATCATAAGATTATGGAGCTGCTGGATTATAAAAAATGCGTTGATGAAGCATCAATAAGGAATTTCATATCGGAATGTGTCCTGCAAAAGAAGCTGACACAGAATATGGCGGATTCCGTTGAACCTGCGGATATTCTTAAGTTTATAAATGAGCCTGTCGGACGGGAGGCGAAAGAAGCGTTTCTAAACGGGAAATTATTCCGTGAAAGACAATTTGTGCTCGGGGTAGAGGCAAAGGATGTTGATAAGTTGTATGAAACCGAGGAAATGATTTTGGTTCAGGGTGTCATCGATGCTTATTATGAAACAAAGGACGGACTTGTACTTCTTGATTATAAAACGGACAATGTGCCGTATGGAAGCAGGGGTGAGGAAGAACTTACCGAAAAGTACAAAAAACAGCTGGATTACTATGAAATGGCGTTGTTCAGGCTGACCGGCAGGAGAGTTATTAAAAAATCCATATACTCATTTAAACTTGGGAAGGAAATAGTTCTGGATAAGGTCTAAAAATCCGGCTCACTTACGTTAGTACGCATACATTAGTATGCTTGCATTAGTAAAAAGTATATGATAAAATGTATTATGTATATTTATAAAAATATCATAGGTACGTGGCTGATAAAACGTAAATATGAAGGAACATGGGGTGTTACTATGACTGTTAAGAAAAATCCGGTATATTATGTCAATGTTGTGGCGTTTTTACTAGTGGCGGCGTATTCGCTGATTATCTGTTTGAATGTATTTAACGGGGAAATGGATATGAATGTCGGCTTGTTTGCCGTACTTGTGACGATGCTGCTGTGTGTAATCATGTATGTCATTCAGGCAGCTAAATTAGTTGAAAAGATTGACTCCAACCCGATAATGAAAATTGCAATGGAGATTATTTCTACATTGGTTCTTGTTGTTGTAGGTGTGGTTATCCGTATCTATGCAATAAGTGAATTTCAGTTCGATGTGGGAACGGAGGGGCTTGTAATTGTCTGTATGCTGCTTGCATATGCATCTGCCAGATTACTTAATCAGTTTGGATTTGTTACATTGCTTGCATTGGTTCCATGGCCGTATATTATTGCCAGCAAGAATCTTTCACAGGGTCAGCTGGTCGCATTGACTGAGGTCTTGGCGGTTGTCTGTGCTTTTGCCCTTGTTCTTTATTTTACACGAAGAATGAAGTATGCCAGATTGGTTATATTTACATTATTTATAGCTGCGGTTGTCGGATATCTGTATATAACAATGATAAACGGCGGATTTGTGCATGAATTTGCGGAAAATCTTTTGGTTTATGTAAAAAATGTTGACAATATATATGCAATGGACGGATTTGAGAAGGTATATTGTGCTTCACTTCTTATGGCAGCCATTATTGCTGCATTGAGATTGTTTTTCGGAAAGGGAAATGCCGTAAGTATGGTGCTGTTCCCAATTACTGTACTTGTACTGTTTACAGTTTACTATAATGCAGGGGATGCGCTTTTATTTGCAGCATACCCACTTCTTGCAATAGCTGTTTCGGGAGCGCTTGGAACAAGGGAGGACGAGCTGACGGGCATGTTGGGGGATATGCTTGGCAACGTAGTCGCACCGGCGGGTGAAAATGCTCAAAGTGTCATAGATGACAGCGAACTTGATGCAATTCTGGCTGAAAATGGCGGACGTTTTAATCCGGCTAAAAATACCGGAAGCGAGAAGATTGGTGAGGATATACCTATTGAGTTACAGATGTATGATTCACAGGTGACGCTTCTTGAGGAGGAAAAGAAAAGAGAAGATGCCCGTATAGCGCAGCAGAAGGCACAGGAAGAGGCGGCAAGAAGGGCGGCCGAAGAGGAGGCAGCTTTAAAGGAGCAGGAAGAAGCAAGGCTTAAGGCAATAAAGGAACAGGAGGAGGCAAGGCTTGAGGCTTTAAAGGCACAGGAAGAGGAAAGACTTGCAGCCTTAAAGGAGCAGGAAGAAACAAGGCTTGCGGCAGTCAGGGAAGAGGAAGAAAGACTGGCAGCCCAGAAGGCAGAGTTTGAGAGAATGGCTGCACAGGCAGAGGCTGAGAAGGCAGCCGCATTGAAGGCTGAAACGGACAGACTTGCAATGGAAAAAGAAAGACTGGCAGCAGAGAAGGCAGCAGCTGAGGCTAAGGCAGAGCGTCTGGCAATGGAAAAAATCGCCATTGAACAGGCAGCAAAAGCTGAAGCAGAAAAGCTTGCAGCACTTCAGGCAGAAACGGAAAGACAGAGGCTGGCAGCCCAAAAGGCAGAGGAAGAAAGACAGAAGCTCGCAGCAGCCCAGGCAGAAGCTGAAAGGCAGAAGCTTGCAGCAGCTCAGGCAGCAGCAGTACTTGAAGCTGTTAAGAAACCGGAAGAAGCAGCAGCGGAATTTGACGAGCCTGTATTTGAAAGTATAGAAGAAATAGCAGAAGAACCTGCGATTATCGAAGAACCGATGATTGAGGAGCCGGTGGTAGAAGAAGTAATCGAAGAACCGATATTAGAAGAGGTAATTGACGAGCCGGTAGTAGAAGAGGTAATCGAAGAACCAATATTAGAAGATATAGTCGAAGAACCGGTGGTAGAAGATATAGTCGACGAGCCGGTAGTAGAAGAAGTAATCGACGAGCCGTTAGTTGAAGAAATAGCAGAAGAACCTGCGATTATCGAAGAACCGATAATTGAGGAACCGGTAGTAGAAGAAGTAATCGAAGAACCGGTATTAGAAGATATAGTCGAAGAACCAGTAGTAGAAGATATAATCGAGGAACCTGTGGTTGAGGAACCCGTAGCGGAAGAGGTGACCGAGGAACCGATAATTGAGGAACAGGTATCGAATTTCGCGATGCCAGCGTTTGAAGGCTTTGAGGCTTTAACAGCAGCAGAAGCAGATACGGCTGCAGTAGTTCCGGAAGTTCCGGAAGAAGTTACGGCAGAGAATGTATATGAACCGGAGCCGCAGAAGGTTGAAGAAATTACCGAACCGGAACCTGTTCAACTGGAACATAAACCTCAGTTTGAAACAATGGAAAGTTTCCTTTCGGGTGGATTTGGATTCGCTTATCCGCAGTTTGAGTCAGAGGCGGAAACTGAGCCTGTTAGTAGTTTTGAAACTCCGTCGGCAGATATACAGACCAATGTAACGGACACCATACAGGCAGAACCGGAGCCTGCTCAAGAGGAAGAATTTAAGTTATTTGATACCATAATTGATGAATCAATGAATAATGATGATGAAGATGACTTCTTCGCTAAGGAAGAACCAAAGGCACAGGAGGAACCTCAAAGCATTACCGAGCCTGAAGAACTGGAGCTTGGAATTGACCTTGGTGAAGAATATGACTTTGGCGGAACTTCATCATTCACGGATTTATATGATTTTGGAACTCCGGCAGCATCCTTCACAGATTTATATGACGAGCCGGAGACCGCATCAACCTACGAAGCACCGACATATACGGAGCCTGAGCCGATAGCAGCGACCTACGAAGAATCGGCGTATACGGAGCCTGAGCCGGAAGTGGCAACAGCTTACGAAGCACCGGTATATACACAGCCTGAGCCGGAAGCAGCATCAACTTACGAAGCATCGACATATACGGAGCCGATAGCACCGACCTACGAAGAATCGGCGTATACACAGCCGGAACCGGAAACAGCATCGACCTACGAAGCGCCGACATATATAGAGCCGGAGCCGGTATATGCAGAGCCAGAACCGACGGCAGCATATGAAGAGCCGGTATACGAGGAACCGGTAGTCGCTGACACAAAGAGCGATGATGATTACTATTCATATGATGAGCCGGTTAAAGAAGAGGTTGCAGAAAAGAAGCCTGCTGTAAGCCAGTACGCAAATGATGATGATTTCTTTGATTGGAATTCAGTGGATGCCTCTGCATATATTGATGAAAAGCCGACAGCATCAAACGATGACGAGCCGGTTGCCGCTAAGAAATCAAATGATGAATTTGAAGAATTCATATGGACGGATGAAATTGCCAAAAATTATCAGGCGAAGGCGGAAGAAATTAAAGAAGAAATACCTGTAATAAAACAGGACGACATCAAGGAAGAAATACCTGTAATAAAGCCGGATGACATTAAGGAAGAATTTAAAGAAGAAATACCGGTCATAGAGCAGACGTATGAAGTTCCTGAGGATACATCCGATTTTGCCGTATTTAAGTCATCAGGAGATGTAAGCAGTCTTACAGAAGAGGTTG
>CAYOHM010000020.1:0-26472 GCA_964403785.1 uncultured Alistipes sp. | reverse complement strand
CCCTGCCGCGCAGCTCTCCATTTGCATACTGTGCGCCGCCGGGATGCCAGTTTTTGCGCTTCATAGGATATTTCAGCCTGTCCTCCCCAAAACACTGCTGCCACTGGGCGCGTCCTCTTACACATGCCCTTTGCTGCATATGCTCCCAGCTATCCTCATGGCTGTCATCCGTCTTCTGGCATATAGCTACGCCATCCTTTATCAAAACCTTATTTACACAACGCCCTGCACAGTTGTGCCAGCACGCCGCAGCAACCCATCTTTCCTCGTTCACAGCAAACTTCCTTTCCAGAACTTTTGTTTAAACCTGCTTACCGGATTTGACAAAATCCTCATACAACGGTGACATGCTTCGCAGACGTTCTATAATCTTCTTTAATTCATCAACAACATAATCTATTTCCTCTTTTGTTGTTTCATCGGAAAGCGTAAGACGCAAGGAACCATGTGCAATCTCATGCGGTAACCCAATCGCCAACAGCACGTGGGATGGGTCGAGTGAGCCCGAGGTGCAGGCTGACCCGCTGGAAGCCGCAATATTCTTCTGGTCAAGCATAATTAATAATGACTCTCCTTCAACAAACTGAAAGCTGAAATTAGCATTATTGGATAATCGATTGGTTCTATGACCGTTAAGTCTTGAATATGGGATTTCTGCAAGAACTCTGCCAATCAGATAATCTCTCAGCTCTGTTTCATAATTACGTCTGACATCCAGCTCTCTTGCTGCGATTTCTGTAGCCTTGCCAAATCCAACGATTCCCGGGGTGTTATAAGTTCCGGCTCTTTTTCCTCGTTCCTGTGAGCCGCCGTGAATAAACGAACCAAGCTTTACCGAATTTCTAAGATACATAATTCCGACTCCCTTAGGTCCATTAATTTTATGACCGCTGGCGCTTAAAATGTCGATATTCAATTCATCCACATTGATGTGCTCATGACCGTACGCCTGTACAGCATCTGTATGGAATATAATATTATGTTCATGTGCAATATTGCCAATTTCCTTTATTGGCTGTATTGTTCCGATTTCATTATTTGCAAACATAACTGATATGAGTATGGTATCCTCCCGGATTGCAGCCCTCAGTTCATTAAGCTTTATCACTCCATTTTCATCTACATCAATATAACTGATTTCATAGCCAAGCTTTTCCAGATATTCGCATGTGTGAAGGATTGCGTGATGCTCTATCTTGGATGTAATGATATGCTTGCCTTTATTCTTCTTTGCAAATGCAACTGCCTTTAAAGCCCAGTTATCCGATTCACTCCCTCCGCCTGTAAAATAGATTTCCTCCGCTTTGGCACCAAGGAACTGTGCAACGGTTTCTCTGGCAGCTTCTATAGCTTTCTTTGCCTCACCTGCAAAACGGTATACACTGGAGGGGTTTGCGTATGATTCTTTAAAATAAGGCAGAATGGCGTCATATACCTCATCCTTTACTTTTGTTGTTGCTGCATTATCCAGGTAAATAAATTTGCTCATCTCAATTTCTCCTCTCTTTGTGCTTATATAAATAATTAGTTTTGCAATCAGCTATGCCTATACAAATGATACATCACTCTTATTTAGTTTTTTGCAATAGCCCACACCATCGTCCACTATGATTTTGTCTCCGGCAAAGGTTAATGTGACTGGGTACGGATGTTCTATTCCGGTTAACGGGTCCTCTTTTATGCTTGCCTGTATAAAGTATTCTCCTTTATCGGACTTTATTTTTATCCGGTTTTTTAGGGTTTTTGCACTTACAAGCTTTCCGTATTCATCAAAGGAAAGTGAGTTTTTCTCTGCATGCAGCCGATAATTTTCACTGTCATAGGGATACAGCGTTCCATATTCAGTATTCAGCGAAACACCAAATGCCGGCTCTATCGATTTAAGCTTGCCGTCCTCTGATAATTCAAATCCAAATCTGCTCTCTACCTGTCCATATTGTGTATTTACTACAAGCGACTCCTTGGACCAGATAGTTAGACATTTTACGGAGCCTGAGGGATAAAAGGCTATACAAAGCGGTGCCACATGAAATGTCTGATTCAATAATTGAAGATCCACTTTTTTTGCAAGCCGGTATTCATCTTCCTCAGTCCAATAGCTGCTAATCTGACCATAAAGCGGAAACAGACGCTTTATATTTCCATTAGGGTAAAAGGTAAGTGATTCCGCCTCCAGACAGCCGACGCACGTCTTAACAGGCTGCGGTGCTTCAAGATAAATGCTTGCCAGGCTGCCATCCTCATAGTAGCTAACGGATTCTCTATATTTTTTTCTGATATCGGAGCCGCTAAAATTGGGAATCAGCCTGCCATATGGTGTATCAAGTACATTTTTTTGCATATTCTTTTCCTACCTAATTCACATAGTTTCTTATCTTAACAGGAATGTCTAATTCTCTTGCCAAACTCCTGCACTCTTCCACTTCTTCCTGACCGATGTAAGTAACTGCCGACAACTGAACTTTTTTGCCTGCCGCTTTGCAATCTTTTGCAAACTTAAGCATTTCGTCAAAAGCGTCTTCGTATATCGGTCTGGCAATCTCATTATAGCGCTCTTTATTTGGTGCATTCAAGCTGACAGAATACGCATCCACCACCTCATTCAACTCTGCTAAAATATCCCTTTTGTTGTACAATCTCCCTAAACCATTTGTATTTACCCGTATTTTCTGCGAATGCTTCTTTTTGAAATATGCAGCCGTTTTCAATAGAACCTCCAATGCACAAGTCGGCTCACCGTAGCCACAGTACACCAACTCCTCATAGCCGCTAAAATCAAATTTATCTATCGCATCCACAACCTCCTGATATGTTGGATCCGTATTGTGCCACATATCTTCTTCTCCATTCACGGCATCCTGCTTTCGTCTGATGCAAAACACACAATTACAGGTGCATTTGTTGGTCAGATTCACGTAAACGCCATTTTGATATGTATATAAAATTACTCCCATACTCTCACATTCACCTTCATTCAGGTTCTGAGGAGACACTTTTCATCAGATAATCTCTCCCATTACTGTATAAAAGAATATCCGTTGCTTTTGGATTTTCCACCTTATATTCACAACTATATTTTTTCGGTGATATATCCTGCAGCATCCCTCATTCCTCCAAGATTTTTTATAATTCTGTTTCATATAAATCTGTTTGTGCTGCCTCGGATGCTTAATTCTCCTTGATGTCCGTATTCTGATTGCTAAGCTCAAACTGGTTATAGCCGTAAAATTCCTCTGATAATTTTGCCAGCGTACCCTCCTGATAAAGCTGTACCAGCGCGTCATTAACCTGTGCTGCAAGTTCCGTCTGGCTCTTTGCAATTACCGGATAAGTACTTACCAGAAATGCCGGAATATAGGTGAACTTATCATTATATTCATGAAGCTCTCCATTCTCGGCAACAACATTATTGCTCCAAGAGGACAACATCTGAATATCATAATTATATTGTCCTTTTTCAATCTTTCTAAGCACATCTGCGTTAGACAGAAAATTTTCCACATATCCGTCATAGATAAGTTTATGGTCAGGATGTTCTTCATTATAATTATCAATTACCCATGTAAGTCCATTGCCTGCCACAAGCGGCTTCATTTTCCATCCTTCAGGAATATCATCAAATCCATTAATTCCATCTGCATATTCATTTGGGACAATAATTCCCATCTCCGATTTTCCCAAGAACTGTTCTGTCAGATTATACTGTTCTGCACGTTCATCAGTATAAAAAGCATTTGACAATACTATATCATAAACTCCGGAGGATAATCCCACATAATTCGTTGCATAATCGTTTCCTTCATATACAAACTCATAATCATTAAGGAGTGTGTCAACGGCTTTTAATACTTCAATTTCATATCCTGTCACATTACCGGTTTCATCCACATATGACAATGGGTATGATGTTGGACTATATGCAACCGTAATTGTAGCTGCGGCTTTTGTGGTTTCACTTTGATTTTCTGAAGCTTTTGCTATATCCGCCGCAGAAGTAGTTGCATTTGTACCTGACGACGTCTTACTCGAAGTATTTGCTGCTGCATTCCCACAGGCAGTAAGCCCCATTGCAAAAGCTGCCAATAACAAAAATCCATAAACTCTCTTCTTCATACTGATTCCTCCTGTTTTTTTATTTTTATTTATTCAAATAGCGATGTAGAAAGATACCTCAATCCGGTATCCACTGCTATCACTACGATTCTCTTTCCCGCATTTTCTGCCTTTTGTGCCAACTGTCCTGCCACATAAATAGCTGCACCCGAGGATTGTCCTACCAAAATTCCCTCTGTTCTGGCGACCTCCCTGACTGTTTTAAAAGCATCCTCCGGTTCTACGGAATAAACTTCATCAATGACACTTTCATCAAGTGTCAGTGAACGCCTCTCCTTTGGCACATCTGTATACCTGTGGATTCCCTGAATCTCAGTCGGATGCGGGTTTTCCTTTGTACGGATGGTGGAAGCCGACGGCTGCGCTCCTACAATCTGAATATTAGGATTTTTCTTTTTCAGATATCTGCCGATTCCCGTTATCGTTCCTCCCGTACCGACAGAAGCAACAACTATATCTACCTTTCCGTCCGTATCCTCCCAGATTTCAGGACCCGTTGTATTTTCATGTGCATTTGGATTTGACTCATTAAAACACTGGTCTGCGAAAAATACATTTTTATCTTCTCTTAAGGCTTCTTTTAATGCTACCAACCCTACTACAAAATCATCTTCATTTTCTTCCAGTGCCTTCTTTACAATCGGAACAGTTGAATTATCAATCGGGTTGCCTCCAAGTGCATGAATTGTCTGATAGCGTTCCCTGCTTACCTGAGTCTGCAGATATGCATCAAACTTATAACCCTTTGCCGCAGCAACACCTGCCAATGCAATACCTGTATTTCCGCTTGACGTTTCTACGATTGTATCTCCCGGCTTTAGTCTTCCATCCTTTTCCGCGTCCTCGATAATCTGCAATGCTATTCTATCCTTCGTGCTCTGGTTAGGATTAAAAAACTCCAGCTTTGCGACTATCTCCGCCTGCAGTCCATGGACTTTTTCATAATTTGTAAGTTCCAAAAGCGGTGTATGTCCAATCAGCTCCGTCATACTTTTTTTAATATTTGACATTTTATTATCCTTCTTTCTTATAGTACAGTTTTGTACGCAGTTATCTTCCTTTCAAGAGTTCTAAACAAAAATTCAATCAAAACTATTAAAATCAGATATATTACAAAAATTTCCAAATAAGCTTCCAGGTACTTCATTGTTGAACTGCCGAGAATCTTTGCTCTTCCGGTAATCTCCGTAACCGCCATTGCAAATGCCAGCGATGAGCCCTTAATTACAGAAACTACCGTATTACATATAATCGGAATTGCCACTGCAATCGCCTGTGGAAAAATGATTCTGCGATACGCCTGAAAAGGTGTTAAGCCAACGGAATAAGATGCCTCTATCTGTCCTTTATCCACTGCTGCAAAGGCTGTTCTAAATGCATCCGTCAGACTTACGGTAGCTGTCAGGGACAAAATAAAATATCCATACCAAATTGTATTCAGTTCATATACATTCCACCCGAGCCCCATTTTTTTTACTATTCCCTGTAAGATTTCCGGACCGCGATTGTACAGGATATATATCTGAAGAATCAGAGGTGTTCCTCTGATAAAAGATATGTAAACCTGCACAAGCTGTGTCAGGACAGGCACCTTCTTATTTAAAACCAGGGAGAAGAGAATGGCGAACGGAATTGCTAACAACAATGCACCTATCACCAGCTGAAAGGTTACCGGAATATATGTTGCAATATCCGGAAATGTTTTCTTTATATACTCAACATCAATCATAATTCTGCCGCCTTTCTCATTTTATTGATTTTGTATTCAATAGAAATACGCCTGTCAATCCAATTAACCAGCCTTGTAATAATCTCCGATACCGGCCAATAGAATACCGTCATTGCTGCATAAACCTCTAACAGGTAGCTCTGGTAATCTAAGCTGCTTAAATAGAGTCCTCCACCATAAATATCATTAAGTCCTATCGTATATGCCAGTGCACCATCCTTCAGCAAAAACACAATATTATTTCCGACATTCGGAAGTGCCACAACCACAGCCTGTGGAAAAATAATCCGAAAAAAAGCCTGCACTGGTGTCAGTCCCACAGATACCGCTGCCTCATATTGCCCTTTACTTACTGCCTCATACGCTGACCTCATTATTTCCGAGGATGAAGCACCTATAATAAATGTAAATGTAATAATGATGTAAACCAATTTATTTCCATTTGAAACATTTATTCCAATTGACTTCAAAAACGATGGGATTCCGAAATAAATCAAAAATAACAATACAATCGTCGGCACACTTCTAAATACTGTAATATACAAATGGCTTATCACATTTAAAACCCTGTATTTGCTTTTTTTCATCTTTAAAATACACAATCCTACAAGATACCCAAAAAACAATGCACCAACTGTATATGTAATTGTCACTCTTGCATATGGCAGGAGCTTTATTAGATATTGTATAAAGATTTCTACCCGAAAGATTTTCAAATGACCTCACCCTCTGTCTATTTTTGTATTTCAAACTGGTTGTAACCGTAAAACTTCTCTGAAAGCTCTACTAATGTTCCGTTCTGCGTCAGAGTTTCCAGCGCACCGTTGATTGCATCCGAAAGCTCTGTTTCATTCTTTGCGATAATCGGATAAGTTCCGACATTCTTTATAGGAATAAATGTGATTTTGTCGTTATATGCGTGAAGACTTGCATCATCAACAACCACATTATTAAGATACTGAAAATATACTTCAATACCGACGTTGTACCTTCCTTCTTCAATATATTGCAGTACAGTGGACAGCGCAGGCATTGTATCTATCGCCTCATATGTAAGCTTCTTATCCGGATTTTCCTCATTATACTGGTCGATAACATATGCCTTTCCATTTCCTGCAGGCAGCGGCTGCAATTTGTATCTTAAATCATACACATCGGCTAATGTCTTTATCCTATCGGCATCTTCATTCGGAACTAACATTCCTATCGTACTATTTCCCATAGGAGTTTGCGGGATGTTATAATTGTCCGCTCTCTCCTGTGTCCAAAATGCATTGCTAAGTACCACATCATAAGTTCCTGTTGCCAATCCCGAATACAGTAGTGAATAATCGCCAACGCCTTCAAATTCAAATTCGTAGTCTTCCAGCAAAGCGTCCACTGCCTTTATGGCTTCTACCTCATATCCGGTTGGATTGCCATTCTCGTCCAGATATCCCATTGGATATGCAGTTGTTGTAAATGCAACTTTTACCTTTTGTATATTTCCATTTGTCGCATTTGACGCCGTATTCTGTGCACTGTTTCCGCATCCAGCCAAAGCTGCTGCAGACAATGCTGCGGTCAAAATTGTAATCAATATTTTCTTTTTCATTTCTATCCTCCCAATATCCGTTCTCATTACCACTCTACACGCGGCGAATTTGTGGAAACCTGTCCCTGTGAAAATAAATCACTGTAAATATCCTCTATCAGATTTAAGCCTCCGTTGTAACCAACATAGGTTCTGCTCATAATCACTTTATCAGCCACCGGATTTGATACGCTTACAATCAGATTATTGTATTTTCCACGAAGCTCTTCATCCCAAGTGCTGCCTAGGATAACAGAACGAATACCTGTTTCTTCAATATCCTTTCGGATTTCCTTGATAATCAATGCATTGTCATATTCAAAAGAAACCCTGTCTGCTAATCTTATATCTATGTCCTGAGCTGCTTTTTGTATAATCTCACGTGACGAATTATCAGGATTTTCAATGGCATACAATTTACGCGGTTCAAAGCCTAACTCCTCTGTCATAAATTTAGTTAAACCCAGCCCATAAAAGCTGTCTGCAATCGTATACAAATTAAGCGGAAGTCTTGAAGCAAAATCTGTAATCAAATCTCCCATTGATACAAAATACTTCTTGTATCTGGATTCTTCTTTTTTGATGAACTTGTCCGCCGATTCCTCCGAAATTCCTGCAAATTCTGCCACCTTTCTTAAAAATCTGTCGGTTTCCTTCAAACCTACCGGCAAAACCGGTATATGTAAATATGGTGTTCCGTAAAGTTTTTCGCAAAGCTTTGCACTCGAAACACCAATCCAGGGACCTATTACTAAATTGAACTGTGCATTAGGTATATCCTTCCATTCTGCAACTCCATCACTGCTGTAACCATACAGTACATGTACTTCAAGTCCGATTCCCTCCAAAATCCTCTTTATTTCTTCCAAATCGCCTCTCCAATACGGGTCCTGAAACGGAACAACGGAAAATACATTAACAAGCCCTTTTCTTACATTTGGTTCTGCATCTCCTACAAACTGGTCAATAATCGCATTTACCACCAACTCATGTCCCAGATAATTATTGCCGCGAAATCCTGCGGTATCCACGCCTACAATCGGATAGCCTCTGTCAGCGAATTCACCTGCTACCGATTCAACATCATCACCTATGATGCCTGCCGTACATCCGGATTGAACTACATATAAATCACCCTTGATTACCTTTAATGTACCCTCAATCGTAGCACGAAGTTTTGCTTCACCGCCAAATACAACCTCTGTCTGTGTTGTATTGGTACAGGACAACTGCCCGCCTCCGGCGTAGCCTTCGCCCTGATAGCCTGCTGCCATTGCCGTCGCCGCGAGCTGGTTTCCTGCGCAGCCCGGTCCGCAATGCAGAATAGGAATTCCCTTTTCAATCGCCAGCACCGTGTGAAAAGATGAAATGGCGCAGGTAAATTTAGATTTTTCAATTACATTACTCATTACCGTGTCCCTCCTCAAAATAGTATGGATCGGTCTGTTCGTTCCACCAATCGGAATATGGGAATTCATTATACTCTGCCAGGGTTTTTACCAGCCCTTTGATTCCAAGAATTCTCTTAATACGGTTTCCTGCAGAAATCAAGCCGTCATATCCCACAGAAAGATTTGCATCTCCTTCAAACAATGTCGGTATTCCAAGCTTTCCACCGATGATTGTCATATTTCCATGTCGTACAATAAGCAAATCCGGTTTCAATTCCTTCACAATCTTGTATACCTGATAAGCCTGCTTGTTGCACACTGAAAAATTATCAATTTCTCCCACAAGATCTATGAGCTGCTCAACCGTATCAACTGCGCCTTTATTGTCCTGCTCAACATCATGATGGAGCGTTGTGACACCGATTGTCTCCATGCCGAGATCATGTGCAAGGCTTGCCATATTATGCGCGTAGGCATCTCCTGCGAAAATATATACACGTACACCTTTTAGTTCTTCTCTTAAACGGTTAAGCTCCGGCTCAATCCTCTTATGCTCTGATGCAATGACATCTTCGACAATATCCTCCTTGCCGGTTTCTCTTGCAACTGCCCTAAGCCACTCATCCGTCCATTTCAAACCGTACGGCGGTGCACTTCTTACTTTCCTTACGCCAAATTCTTTTTCCAATACATCAGTTACATATGTTCCAAGCGTTTCACAGACATCTGACGCACAGGCTGCTTCTGACATATGTGCTATCGAATCAATGTCCGCCAAAGGAATCAGCATATTGGTTCTAAGTCCCAGCTTTGCAAGCAGAGGACGAAAAGTTTCGCTTCCGCAAAAATTAAAAATATTTACTAAATCCTTCTGTCTCTTTTCAGGCTTTACAACGATATTCCTAAGGATTCCGTGAAAAGCAGCATCAAAACCGGATGACCATGCTTTTGACTTAAAGCCCTCACAATAGACGGGTACTACCGGAATTCCCAGTTCATCCGCCATCTCATTTGCAACCGACTCGATGTCATCTCCTACAATTCCTGCCGCACAGGAGGACTGGATAAAAATCGCTTTAGGGTTAAATCTCTGATAGGCCTCTCTTACACCTGCTTCAAGTTTCTCTACACCGCCGTATACGGTATCTTTTTCTGAAATATTCGTACAGACAACGTTTGTTTTCCCCGGAACTCCATATCTTGCTAAGGAAGTCAGGTTGGCCTGTTCCTGTTCCCTCAGATTATTAGGCACACAGCCAATGGGAGAATGGATAACACACGCTGCATCCCTTACATAATGTAGAATAACGGATGCACTTCCCTGCATACAACTGGAGCACTGACTGTAACTGCGGTCCTTACAGCCCAGACATCCGTCCTTGGCTTTTTTCTCCAAATCTGTCAGTGAGCCATTATAATGAATGATTGTTTTCAATCTGTTTTCTCTGACTTCAACCTCTGTATTTGATAATACTGAACTCATTTTGTTCCTCCTGATTCCTAGATTGTGTATGTAAACTCCGGTAATATACGCTTCAAAAATTGTCTTGTTCGTTCTTCTTTCGGTTTATAGAAGATTTCTTCCGGTGTTCCTTCCTCCACTATTACGCCGCCATCCATAAAAATAACTTTATTTGCAACATCCTCCGCAAAGGACATTTCATGAGTGACAACAATCATAGTGACACCTTCCTCTGCGACATCCTTCATAATATTCAAGGTTTCTCCTACTAATTCAGGGTCAAGTGCAGATGTCGGCTCATCAAAAAGTATAACCTCCGGATCCAATACGATTGCCCTTGCTATTCCGACACGCTGCTGCTGCCCGCCCGACAGGCTAGCCGGATAATAGTCATATCTATCAGAAAGCTTCACCTTATCCAGCGCTTCCTTTGCCTTCTTTTCAGCAATATCCTTTGGAACTTTTCTGGCAATCACAAGACCTTCCATAACATTTTCAAGCGCAGTCTTATTTTGAAACAGGTTGTAATTTTGAAAAACAAACGCTGTTTCCCTTCTTACCTGTAAAATTTCCTTACGGCTGGCGTTCTTTAAGTCATATGTGTGCTCGTTTATTTTCAAGGTGCCGTGGTCTGCTTTTTCCAAAAAATTTATACTTCTCAGAAGGGTTGTTTTTCCGCTTCCCGATGGTCCTAAAATAACGACTACATCGCCTTTTTCCACAGTGAGGCTGACACCCTTTAATACTTCATTTTTTCCAAAAGCCTTATGTACATCCAAAACCTCTATCATTTTTATCCTCCCAGCCTAATGAATTTCTCTATTTCTCGTCGACAAAATAAAATGGGTCTACGGCATCATCCATCCACCAGTCTGTATACGGAAACTCCACATGGTCAGCAATATTCCTGAACAATTTGCCGGTTTTTAATATAGTCTTGATTCTTCTGCCCAAATCCAGAACTCCTTCGTATCCTACACACTTGTTAGAGTCACCCTCCATAATTGACGGAATACCTAATTTATATCCAAGTACAGTTAATGACTCGTGACGGACAATCAAAAAGTCCGGATCCAAATTTTTCAAAAATTTAATTACCTGATATGGCTGTTTGTTACAAATGGTGTAATTTGGTATATTGCCTACGGTATCCACCAAATACTTCAATGTATTAATTTCCGGATTGTCATACTCCTGGTCATGGTGGTATGTTGTGATACCAATAATCTCCAAGCCAAGGTCATTACATACACTCGCCATATTATGGGCATATGAGCAGCCCGAGAAAATATAAACCTTTTTGCCTTTAAAGAACTCTCTAAGCTCGTTCAGCTCCGGTTCAATCCTCTTGTGCTCTTTTTCAATCGCTTCCTCCACAATATCTTCCTTGCCCGTCAATGTGGCAATTTCCCTGAGCCACTGGTCCGTCCATTCCACACCGTACGGTGATGGTCCTTTAACCTGAGGAACTCCGTATTTTTTCTCCAGACGGTCTCCCGGGAAGGTCGCCAATGTCTCACAGATGGAGGCAGAACATGCAGCCTCCGATATTTCTGCCAGCTGTTCGAGTGTGGACTGCTCTGTAAGATAATTAGGTCTTAATCCAAGCAGGCCAAGCAATGGTGTAAAAGAATCCGTACCGGAAAAGTTAAAAATATTTACCAAATCCATCTGACGTTTTTTGGGCGGTTCAACTGCTGAATTTAACACAGCATTGTGCCCTACATCAAAACCTGTGGACCATATCTTTGACTTAAATCCCTCACACTCCAATGCAACTACTTTTTTGCCAAGTTCTTCTGTCATAGTTTCAACAACACTTTGCACGTCATCTCCTACAATTCCTGAAGCACAAGAAGTTGTTACATAGATAATTTTCGGATTATATCTGCGGTTGGCTTCACGTATGGTCTCCTTTAATTTTTCCACTCCGCCGTATATGGTGTCCTTTTCCTGGATGTTAGTACAAATAGCCTGATGAACAAATTCATCCCTGCCACGCACCTTAGCAACCTGTCTTCCGCCTAAATATCTGCCTGAAATACACCCATAGCAGCCTATCGGAGAATGGCTTACAACAGCGGTGTCCCTGACCTGATACACACGTCCTAAGGCACATCCCTCCTGACAGTTTCCGCACTGGCTGAATTTGAATTTTCCTATTTTTAATTTTTTCTCACACGCGTCTTCATTTAAACTCTTTGCATCGCCGTTGTATGTCAAAACAGTCTGAAGTCGAGTTTCCCTAATCTCTACTGTTTTTTCAAGAGCCATAATCTTCTTCCTTCCATTTCTTTATAGAATCATTAATCATTTAACTTTGCCTGATATGTTGCGCCTGTTATCTCTCCTGCTTCAAAGAGATTATTATAAATATCCTCTAACAGGGTTAATCCGCCATGATAGCCCACATAGCTTTTTGAAACCACCAGTCTTTGAGACATAGGAGCACTGATACAAAGGAACAAATTATCACTTTTCTTGGTCGGGACTTTTTCCCAGTCGCTTCCCAGAACCAATGCACGTTTTGTCTTTGCAAGCTTCGGTTTCATATTATTTATAATTAATTCCGAATCCGGCTCAAGCACAAGCTTATCCGCATACTCCGGAAATTCCTTTTCAAATACCTCACGAACTGTATTCTCACCTCTTGAATCCGGGTCATCTACAATGTAAACTCCCTCAGGAATATATCCGACTTCCTCCTCCAGATATTTGGTAATACCGAAGGCATACAGGCTGTCCGCTGAAACATACAATTCATAAGGAAGATTGTTTTGAAGAGATGAGAAGAAATCTGCAGTTCCAACAAAATACTGATAATATTCCTTTTCTTCTTTTCTGATAACCTCTTCAACCTTATCCTTATCAATACCTGCATATTCACCAACAGTTCTGAGAAACCTGCTGCTTTCTTTAGCACCGACAGGCAGAATCGGGTAATGCAGAAATGGCGTATGATATTTTCTTTCCAAATACTCCACAACATTTAATCCTACCCACGGGGATACTAACAGGTTAAACTGTGCATTTGGTATGGACTTCCACTCAGAAACGCCTGCTGAAGTATAACCAAATAAAATATTAACTTTAAGACCTATCTTTTCCAAAAGAACCTTTAACTGCGCCAAGTCACCTCTCCAATAAGGATTCTGTGTCGGTACATCCGCAAATACATTGACAAGTCCCTGTTGCACCGAAGGCTTAACGTTGCCGACAAACTGTTCAATAATTCCCTCAACTACAAGCTCATGACCCTTATAGCTGTTTCCTTTAAATCCCGGTGTATCAACACCGACAACAGGATAACCTTCTTCTGCAAATTCGCCTGCAATACCTTCCACATCATCTCCGATAATTCCGGCGGTACAGCCGGAAAGGGCTACAAACAAATCTCCCTTTATAACCTTTAATGTGCTTCTGATTTCATCTCTCAGATTATTCTCGCCTCCGAATACAACAGCACTTTCATCTGTATTTGTTGACGGAATCTGATTTCCTCCGACATAACCTTCACCCTTATGGCCTGCTGAGGCAAAACCGGACATCATTGCAGAACATCCCGGTCCGGCATGAACGATTGGAACTGCTTTCGGAATCGCCAAAACAGTATTTTGTGCACTTAATGCACAGGTAAATCTCGGCTGTGAAATAAATGTACTCATATGTCTACTCTCCTAATTTCATTAAATTCTGTAATCGTCTCTCAAGCCTTCCATAAGACCATACTCCATAAGAATTTCTTCCAATCTCTCCTGTGTCATAGGTGTCGGAATTGTAAAGTATTTATTGTTTTCTACTGCTTCTGCAAGATTCCTGTATTCCTGTGCCTGTGAAGAATCCGGCTTGTAAGCTATTACCGTCTGCTTATTGATTTCTGCACGCTGCACTATATTATCACGTGGCACGAAATAGATTAACTGTGTACCAAGCTCCTTTGCAAATGCTCTTAAAAGGTCCTCCTCACGGTCTACATTACGGCTGTTGCAGATAATGCCGCCAAGACGAACTCCACCTTTATTCGCATATTTCTGAATACCCTTTGAAATATTGTTGGCTGCATACAGTGCCATCATTTCTCCACTTGCAACGATATATATTTCCTGTGCCTTTCCTTCACGAATCGGCATTGCAAAGCCTCCGCATACAACATCACCGAGAACATCGTAAAATACATAATCTAAGTCCTCTGTGTATGCTCCCAGACGTTCCAAAAGACCAATTGAGGTAATAATTCCTCGGCCGGCACATCCTACACCCGGTTCAGGTCCGCCTGACTCTACACAACGTGTTCCGCCAAAGCCCTCCTTTAAAATCTTATCCAATTCTACGTCCTCTCCCTCTGTTCGAAGCGTATCAAGTACTGTCTTCTGAGCAAGTCCTCCAAGGAGTAATCTTGTAGAATCAGCTTTCGGGTCACAGCCTACTACCATGACCTTCTTTCCAAGCTCTACCAGTCCTGCGGTAAGGTTCTGTGTTGTAGTGGATTTACCAATTCCACCCTTGCCATAAATTGCTACCTGTCTTAAGTTTCCCATTTTTAAAATCCTCACTTTTTTATTTTTTTAGCCCATTGCCTGATTTAGCTTCGCAATCGGCTATTATTTGTGTATATCCTGATATTTATCTAACCGTGTGAAAACGTATCCTTATGTGCGATTCTTTTCTGATAAATCTGGTCTCCATAATCGCTTTCTCCCGGAACTCCAATGGCATCTGCACGGCATCGCTGACAGTGCCGGAATACATCAATGTACTTTTCTGCTTTAACTCTTGCTCCATCTATCTGTAAGCAGGTCGGCTCCGGAATGTCTGCAAGCTCATGCTGCGGAATCAGCGGAATTATGTTATAAATTGTTGCCCCTGCCTCACTTACTGTTTTTGCGACAGTTTCGATATGATTATCATTAATTCCCGGAATAAGTACTGTATTCACCTTTACCGTAATTCCGGCAGAGGACACTTTTCGAATCCCCTCCAACTGATTTCTGATAAGAATTTCTGCAGCTTCTACACCTTCATACCTTTTACCGTGATAGATGATTGCCGAATTAATCCGTGCCTCAATATCGGGGTCAACGGCATTTACCGTAACCGTAAGAGAATCAATTCCTACCTGTATTACTTCTTCTGCTTTTTCTGAAAGAAGCAGTCCGTTTGTGCTCATGCACTTTAAAAGCTTCGGATAATGCTGTTTAACCAAGCGAAACGTATCCAGCGCATAAGGCGTTGCCAGGGTATCTCCCGGGCCTGCAATTCCGGCAACGGTAATATCCGGACAAAGCTCCAGTGCCCTCTTAATAACATCAAGTGCCTCCTGCGGGGTGATGACCTGTGATGTAACTCCCGGTCTTACCTCGGTGTCGCTGATTTTGCGCTCACAGAATTTACATTGTATATTACATCCCGGACTTACCGGCAAATGAATCCTGCCTTTATTATTTTTGTGGCCTCCAAAACAAGGATGCTCTCTTTTTAAATTCTCATAATTATTTCCACCCATTGAATTCACCTACACATTTCTGTTATTATTTCTGTCCCTTTGCAAGTCCTCGCAATGACTGATGATTATCAACCTTGTGATAATAATTGATAATTTTTCCCATTGCCTCATCAATACTGCAGTCTATCTCAAAAGCGCTAATTGCTTTCTTTTCCAACTGCTTGAAGGCTTTGACTCCTATCTGAGTACATATCAGGCAGCGGCAATCTGCGACAAGCAAAAGCTTGGGTGATGCTTCAGTGCAGCCCATACCTGTACCGCATCCTGTGCCTTTGCCGCAGCCTGCGCTGCCTCCACAGTCCTTAGCCGCTTCTTCGGATTCTCCTTCATTACGAAATTCCCTAACCTCTACAAGCTTATAGGTTCCATCATCATTCACTTCAATAATCCGGAATTTTTCGGCATTTCTGAAGCTTTCATCAATAACAGCTCCATCTGTTGATGCTATTGCAATCTTGTACGACACTTCACACTACCTCCTATTCTCTTTTGCCTGCCAGACCATTTATCATATTCTGGACTTCTATATAATTGAGCAGCTGCACAACGGACTCCCTGATGACACCGGGAAGTTCATACACACTTATGCCCGCCGCTTCTAAAGCGTTTGCAGCTCTGTATCCGATTTTGCTTACCAATACATACTCACAATCAGCAATTTCTTCTATGGCTTTTTTCAAACGAGCATCATTGTGCTCGCCGCCCTCACAAAAAGCATTGACCGTTCTTATTTCCTGCAGTTCAAATTGTTCTGCAGCCTCTGTATCTGCCTCGACAATATAGAATGTGTCTGCTCTGCCAAAATGTTGATTTACAATCTTTCCATCCGTTGATGCAACGGCAATTTTAACTCTCATATCCGTTCTCCCTGCAAAAATAAAAAAACCGGAGGCAATATGTTTCATATACATATTGCCTCCGGTCGTCCAGTCAGCTTTTAATAATACAAATTATAAGCATCCCTTATTTTACAGTCAACATTGTTTCTTTTATGGCTTGCTATAAGTTTTGCTTATAGCTTTTTCATTGTCATTCCATTTTAATCTTATTCTATTTTTTAGTAATCCTATTTTAAACGGAGCTTCTCATTTTTCTCAATCTGGACAATCTTACCATCCTGAATGATTATGCTCACCGAACCGAATTTGACGGATTCGATAAATTCCTTGACAGTACGAATATCCTGTTCCGATATACCTTTACGATTCTCCATTTCTTTTCCTCCCATATCAGGTGTTGCGAAACTAAGCAAGAACCTTTATCTATATGTATTTCTTCCAGTATAATCAATTGATTTTAAAAGACAAGCTCAAAAGTGTGAGAACGTTTGCATACATTGTGGATTTTTAATAATATTATTCGATTCAAAAGACATTTTTAAGCATTTTTTACACCCATAAACCGTTTGATTTTGAAAACGTTTGCACTACGAAAACTCCTAGATATTATAATCACACCACTTACTTTCTTCCGCAAGTGTGCAGCTTTCGCGCTTAACCAATTTGCTCTCCAGCTCTATCTTGACATTTCCACGGTGTCCGCCGTGCAAACGGTCCAGAAGCAGATATACCGCAAATTTACCCATCTCCTCACGAGAAACCTGCACCGTAGTCAGCATTGGTGTTGTATACTGTGCTTCTTCAATCCCATCACTGGATATTATAGAAGGCATATAGTACCGATTCATATGTTTGTTAAGATACTTGAGCATTCCGATAGCTGTAATATCATTGGAGCAGTAGATGCCGGTTGGGCATTTACCTGATTCCAGAAATCGTCTCATTGCTTCAAAGCCTTCCTTCTCGGTCTGCTTTGTTTCTATTATGTAGTCCCTGTCTATATCCAGTCCGTTTTCACGAAGGGTATCCAGATATCCACGGTAACGGGCCTCATTATGGCAGTTTCCGACATAGCCGATATTCTCATGCCCCAGCTCAATAAGATACTCCACTGCACGGCTTGCAAGCTTCTGCCCATTGCAAATTACCTCATCAATTTCCCCCTGTGAAGAATCTCGGTTGACGTATACTGTACTTTTGTAGCACTTTCGCAGCTTCTGCAATGCCTGTTTATTACACTTTCCAATGATAATCAAGCCATCACCAGTATCATCGGCTTCCCTGCGCATATTTTCCACAACTGCGCCGATATCCTCATTCTTACAACGTTTGTCATCCGAAAAAAGAGAGCGATACCACACCTTCGACAGAATACATTCCTGACGATGAATTTCACTCTCCACAAACCTCAGCAATTCACGAAAAAACGGATCCGCCGAATCCGAATCCATACGTGTCATCAGAATATGAATGGAGTACGTTTTTGCCTCTTTTGCCGCTGCTCCTGTACGGAGATTGCGTGCTGCCTCATTTGGTACATAATTCATTTTCATTGCTGTATTCCAGATTTTATCCCGCAGCTGCGGCGATGAACAACGGTAATCGGGATTGTTTAACACGCGGGACACGGTGGATACCGATACTCCCACACTATCTGCAATTTGCTTAATTGACATACTCAGTTCTTCTCCCTCATATCGTAATTTTTATCCTCATCTATCATAGTAAGCATAATGTCTGCGACATCCGGGGCAAACTGTGTACCCCTGCCGTTTTCAATCTCACTTCGCACAACCTCCTGCGGCAGTATATCACGATAGCTGCGCTTGGAGGACATACTGTCATAGGCGTCTGCAACACCGACAATACGTGCATATTCCGGAATTTCCTCGCCCTTTAAGCCGTCCGGGTATCCCCTGCCGTCATAACGCTCGTGGTGCCAATGCGCTCCCACTGATGCCGCCGGAATTTCTGTCATATTTTTTAATATTTCCGCACCGATTACGGGATGCTCCTTAATCTGCTCATATTCCTGCTCGGTTAGCTTACCCGGCTTATTGATAATCGTATCCGGTATACCGATTTTCCCTATATCATGCAAAAGTCCGACATTATATATGGTGTCAAGCTCTTCTTTATCCTTTCCCATACGGCTTGCCATCTCCCTCGCATAGAAAGCAACACGCACCGAATGTCCGCGTGTGTACTTATCCTTGGCATCAATGGTATTCGCCAGCGTGAGCATTACCTGTGATGACAGCTTTTTAATCTTGCGGTTACTCTCACGCAGCTCCTCAGTCTTTTTATCAACCTCCACCTGAAGGGAGTGCTGTAAGTGGTACAGCTCTAGGATTCTGCTGATTCGTCTGATAACCACCTCTGCAATAAACGGCTTTTGGATGTAATCCATAGCACCCGCCCTGAAAATCTCGATTTCAGTTGCAGCTTCAGTGTCCGCTGTCAAAAAAACCACAGGAATATCCTTTGTTCTTTCGTCCTGTTTTAATTTTTCAAATACTTCAAGCCCGTTCAGCCCGGGCATATGTAAATCCAGAAGAATCAAGTCGGGTATATCCTGTGAAAGCCATTTTAGTGCTTCCTCTCCTGATGTAAAACACAACACTTCATACATGCTTTTCAGTATATGCTCCACCATTCGCAGATTCATGGTTTCATCATCAACTACCAGTACTCTTTCTGACATAAAACAAAATTCACCTCTTTATTAAGTAGCATTAACCACCTTGCCAAGTTCACCAAGAAGCTTTTCATAAATTTCAAGCACCTGTGCATGGTTATCTAAAATATATGCTTCATTGTTTTCCTTGCAGGCAGTTTCCAAAGCCTTAGCCTGCTCCGACAAATTTACCGCACCTATTGTAAGCGACGTGCTCTTGAGTGAATGGACGGTTATACGGTAATTCTCCCAATCCTTAGCCTCAAAGTACTGTATCATGGACGCCCGTTTGTCGGATTTCAGATATTCTGCAAGCATTGACTCATAGAACTCCTCTTCATTCATACAGTAGCTCATACCAACGGAGGTATCAAGCATATCTATTGATTTTAAGCGTTCCGTAAGGGATGCAGCACTTTCTGTGGTATCTGTGCTATCAGCAATTTCAGTTTCAACCGGCTCAGGAGGCTCAGGCTTTTTATCCTCAGATGATGTAATCTCAGGTGTCTTAGTCTCAGGAATCACAGCCTCAGGCTTTTCCTTTTTCTTATTTCCTTTGTGTGCGATATTTACAAGCTCTTCCATACTGTAAAGCGTAACCAGCTCAGCCGGCAGATACTTCATAAGCATCTGCTGCAGCTCCCTCTCCTGAATAGGCTTTGGAAGATAGTCCGTAAAGCCGGTCTTGATATATTCTTCCCTGGCACCTATGATAGCATTTGCAGTAAGTATGATTATAGGTGTTGTTATGTTAGGATGATCCTTCATTTCCTTGACACGGTGCATACACTCCACGCCGTCCATTCCCGGCATCAGGTGGTCCATAAATATCAAATCGTATTTAACATTACTGATAAGCTTCAAAGCTTCCTCACCGCTGCTTGCCGTGTCAACCTTGATACCTGTGTACTTCATCAGTCCCTTTGTTACCAGCAGATTCATAGGTACATCATCCACAACCAGCACATGTGCATCAGGTGCATATACCGCCTCGGAAAGTGTATTCTTCTGGTTAAGCAGCTCCTGATAGCGCTTTGCGAAATCTCCCACAGGCTCCCAGCTCTTGATAATCTGCGGAATTTTCGCTGTGAAAATCGAGCCCTGATTATATACACTGCTCACCGTAATCTCACCATGCATAAGGTCTGTCAGCTTCTTTGTAAGATTCAGTCCCAGACCCGTTCCCTCTATATTACTGTTACGCTTCTGGTCAACACGCGTAAAGTTTTCAAACAGCTTACCTATATCCTCCTCACGGATACCGATGCCCGTATCCCTGACAGTTATCACAAGAATAACCGCAGCATCACTCTTTCTCTCGTAGTCAATACTGAGCTCCACAGTGCCTTCCTCTGTGTACTTAACCGCATTTGACAAGAGATTATTAATAATCTGACGGACACGGATTTCGTCACCAAACAGCCCACTCGGAAGGTTAGGATTCATATGAATCACAAATTCCAGTCCCTTATTGGCCGCACGGCTCGCCGTCATATTATAGCAGTCATTTACTATCGAAAACAGCTCATAGTCAACAGGGATAATCTCAAGCTTCCCTGACTCAATCTTTGAAATGTCAAGAATATCATTGACAATTGCAAGGAGTGACTGGCTCGCACTCTGGATATTCATTCCGTACTCCATAAGAGTGGAATTGTCCTCACACTCGCGGAGCATCATGGTATTCATACCAATAATACCGTTTATAGGGGTACGGATTTCGTGTGACATATTGGCAAGGAAGCTGCTCTTGGCATTATTGGCTGCAAGAAGCTCCTGCTCATGCTCAAGCAGCTTACAGCGCTGCTTTTCATAAATACTCACCTGATACTTAAATACAATGCCAAGCATACAGGTAACAATCACTATTGACGAAATCACATACGGCAAACGATAGGATTCATCAATAGGAATCAGCATTGACGGATGCAATTCTGCCGCAATCATGCAGCCAATCATAATAATGAGGTTGATTGAGAACATAATAATACTTGTCCAGCCCTTGAGCATAACAAAGCCCAATATAAGTCCCAATATGAACCATATAGGCATAGCGCCGTTCAAGCCTCCTGATGTAAAATACATCAACGGTAAAAATATATTATTTGCAAAAAAACATATGGTCAGTCCCGCCGCGACCTCATTATCCCTGATGATTGAAATATAAAGTGACAGCAGCACTAAAATTATTACCAACAGGCATACCGCAACATTCATCCATACCTGCACCGCAACTGTGACAACAAGTCCGCATATACTGCCAACCAAAGCTGCAATGAGGATAAGGTTCTGCATTTTATGCTGGATACTGAATTCTTCTCTAAGAGTCTGCTGTTCAATCCACTTTGCCAGCCGGCGGCAGCGTTCCGCAAACGTGAAATGTTCGTCCACTATCTCCCTGACAGGTTCCTTTACCCTGTGCATAAACAACAGTCCAAATGCACCCGGACCGCAGTTACATGCAATGGCAGGTGACGCCTTCTGAAATATAATCTGTTTAAACGGACAGCGCTTCTGAACCTCCTCGACAATCAATGCCATGCTTTCCTCATCCAGATTGACATGTGTTAAAAACAGAGTTCCCCTGTCGATATTTCCCGGATTCTTTAAACATTCCCGTATATACGCCTTCATAACATTTTTCCATTGTCCGACACAGACAGTCTTTACCTTTATGGCACTGTTTTTCATGCACAAAACCGGATGCAGAAGGAGTCTGTCACACATATTCTTTGCAAACTCCACAAGCCTGCCTGAACGGTAGAGAAATTCCGTGTTTTCAAGGATAAAGCTGGTGGATACATATTTCTTGGCTCTTTCCAAATCTTCTATAATCTGTGATGCCTGACATCCATCCATCGCCATCTTAGCCGCACGCAGCACCAAAAGTCCCATACCACTGGAAAGCTGCGCAGAATCTATCACCGTCACACTGCTGACCTGCTTTGCAGCCTCTGCGGCACGTTCATAGCCCTCGCTTGCACGTTTTCCCATAGCAATATGTATGACACTGTCAGCTATGTGGAGCTGTTCCTTAAAAAACTTCACATAAGCTTCAACACAGGGCGGTTCGGATTTCGCATTTCTGCCTGCATTATCCATATATATAATCAAATCATCCGTATCAATTTCATTTCCGTCAATAAACTGACCTTCCCCAGTCTGCACAATATAGGGGTTAATGACGATATGATACTGTTCAATAAGTTCACGCGGCAAATCACACACACTATCCGCTGTTATCAGAACCGGAATTCGCTTCTCCATATTAATCCTCTCCTTTTATGAAGAATTTTTTCAATAGACGTGTCATTTCAAGCAGTTCAATCGGCTTGGCAATAAATTCATCAAAGCCCTCCTTAAGGAACATATCCCTTGCACCACTCACTGCATTGGCCGTAAGCACCACAATCGGGATATCTTTATAGAAGCCCTTGCGGATTGAACGTATACGCTTCATCGCCTCAATACCGTTCATCTCAGGCATCATATGATCCATAAATACAATCTGGTAATTCTCAATAGAACACCTCTCAATCGCAAGTGCTCCGGAAAGACAGGTATCCGCCTCAATTCCATAGCTCTTAAGGATGCCCTTTGCTACTACAAGATTCATATTATCATCGTCTACTACAAGTGCACGTACACCCGGAAATGTAAGCTTGCTCTTAATGCAGCTGTGTTCCTGTCCCGGTGCAGTTGCATACAGCAAATTCACAACGGACATAATATATACCGGTTTGAACTGTACATGGACTGCGCTGCCTGCAGGAACTTTAAAGCTGCGTCCTGCAAATACAATGACGCATAGCCGCTTTGCTGCCTGTTCAAAATAATTCTGGTCCATTCTATACTCCCAGTCCGCTATAAACAGATGTGTGAAATCTTTTCTTTCAAGCATCTGTTTTAACTCTTCCAGTGAGTCCGCGCGATGGACTTCAAGCCCAAGTCCATCCTGAATATGCGATATCATATGGTCATAATATACCGCTATTTCCGGACGCATATATTTATCACGGTTAAAATAGCAGGCAATCCTATATGTCATATGGTCCTTAAGTGATATGGAATTCTGCTTGTTCTTCACCTTCTGCGGAATTGTGACATGTACATGGGTTCCATCACCAATCCTGCTGTCCACGGACACGAAGCCTCCCATTGCCGTCACCATACCGTGAACTATGGTAAGACCAAGACCCAAGCCTCCTGCTCTCTTATCCATGCCGGAATCTACCTTGTAAAAGCTGCTGTAAATCTTCCTAAGCTGCTCATCATTCATTCCGATACCGGTGTCCCACAAATCAATATTTAAATTAACTCCATAGCTCTCCTCACGCACTCCCACATAAAGATAAGCGCCGCCTGCATCCGTGAACTTAATAGCATTTTCAAGAAGTGCCACAAGAATTTTCTTAAGCTTGCTGGCATCACCCTCCAAGAACCTCGGAATATCCGTCTGTACATCAAGTGCAAAATCAATTTTCTCGGACATCTGCAGCCAATCCACGGTAGAAACTGCGTCATTTATAACAGAAACCGGTTCATAATCCCCATTGGATACCTGAAGTCTGTTCGTCATAAGCTCTGAATAGTCAAGGATATCACTAACCTGTCCGTAAAGCCTTCGTCCGGCTCTTTGAACATCCATAATCTTTTCCTTTAATTCAGGCTTTAAATCATCCTGCTGCAAAATAATTTCGCTCATTCCATTAACAGCATTTATAGGTGTTCTAAGCTCATGAGATACATTTGCAAGGAACTGCTCATTCTCTTTTTTGGCATGCTGCAGCTCCAGCTCCGTCTTATGTGCAATATTTCTCTCAGAGTTAATCTCCCTGAAGAAGAATTTGGATATAAACATTGCACACAGCAGGCACACTCCTCCCAGGACAAGTCTTGAAAGGGTGAGCTGCGGCGAATCAAGTCCCAAATCATTTAATATGAATATATGTATAAGAATAAGTATCGGGTATGTCGCAATCAGTGCATATATCAGACGCATATCACTGTATGCCGACAGCATTATAATCATAAGACAGATAATAACGGGAACATCCGTTACTGCCACATCCCTCGTCCCATAATAAAAAATCCCGACAACAGCGATAAACACGTCATAAAGAATCCTAAACCTATATGTCCCCAGCTGCAGAAAATATACCGCCCAACAGGAGAACACACCTGCCAGTATCACCGGCAGTATCCATCTGCCCCAGCCCGAGATCAGCGTAACCATAAACAGCAGTATTCCCAGCACCGAAAGTATTGACAAAAATGTAAGCTGAAATACCACCTCATATTCTGTTTTACCATCTTGGTTCTTTTGTTTCGTATCCATAAGACCACTCCTAGTTTTTATTATAGCCGCCTAACAACACATAGTTATTCTACCACTTATTTAAGCATGTGTCACGTCATTTTGGGGCAAGTACACACAAAAGACACAAAATTGCGGGCGCAAAAATCCCGCAGCGTATTTGCCCTTTAGACCTACGCTGCGGGATTTAATTTTACTGTATGAGTGTTCCGTATGTTGTATCAAATGTATATACTGCACCGTCTATTGTTACTTCGCCTTTTGCCATTGTTCCGTAGGTTGGGTCGAAGTAGTATACTGCTTCGCCGTTTGCTTCGTCCGGACTGCCGATTGTTCTTGCATCTTTGCCATAGCCTGCGCTCCAGCCCTTTATCATACGTCCGTTCGCATCATAGCGTACCCACTTGCCCATATTGCCTTCTTCATCAGCCAGGGATTCCTGATATACGTCCTTACTTACTGCCTTCTTGCCTCCGTCAACGTTATCAAGCCAGTACCACGCGTCTGAATCCCGGTCATAGATTTCCTTACCCCTGTATGCAGCATCCGTACTGTAGCCCTGACGTTTACCGTCCTCATACCAGTAATCATCATCACCTATGGTTTTCCAGCCTGTGTATCCTTCAAGACCAACATTTAATATGCTCTTCATAACACCTGTCTGCGTATCAAAATAATATTCAATGTATTCATTGTTTTCATTGTTTTCATTGTTTTCATTGTTTTCATTGTTTTCATTGCTGCCTATTGTACAGTAACCCTTCAGCATAGTTCCGTACATAGGGTCAAAGTAATATTTATTTACCGTCTTCTTCCATTCACCTGACTCTTTGTCATAGTATTCTTCTTCCTTCTCATCCCAGCCTTTTATCATATGTCCGTTGGCATCATAACGTACCCACTTGCCGATATTTCCTTCGTCATCAGCCTGCGATTCCTGATAAACATCCTTGGATACCGCTTTCTTACCTTCATCTATATTATCAAGCCAATACCATGCATCAGTATCCGGGTCATAAATCTCCTTGCCGCGGTACGAGCTGTCATCAGCATCATAACCCTGACGAAATCCATTTTCGTACCAATATGCCTTATATTCTCCCGTAGCATCATCCTTTACCGTATTCCAGCCGTTTGCGCCTTCAATATAGTATGTCCTATGACCGTCACCGCTTACAGCAAGCGTTTGCGGTGTCAGGTTAACAAAAGTGATGCCGTTAGCATTGGCGTAGCTTTCCGCTTCCGAGCCCAAATTTCCTTTTATAACAAATCCGTCTATTTTGCCATCCGAAATATAATTGCCCATGAATCCCAATGCCTTATTCTCTATTGATTTTACGCTATCCGGAATAATCATTTCTTTCAAACCGACACAATTATAAAATGCATATTCACCTATGCTTACCCCACTGTCCGGTATACTTAATTCTGTTAATTTGCTGCAGCCCGCAAACGAATAAGCGCCCAGGCTTATTACACTTTCGGGTATGCTTATATTTGTCAAACTGCTGCAGCCCAAAAACGCATTCTCGCCTATATTTGTTACGCCATCCGGTATGCTTACACTTGTAATTGCAGTACATGCACCAAAAGCATAGCTCCCTATACTTGTGACATTGTCCTCAATTACAACAGATTTTAATGTACTGCTGTATGAAATCCAAGGTACCTTTGCAGGAGACTCATACACGTCCATCTCTCCGCTGCCCGAAATCACCAACTTATCCCCGGCTTCGTCCCCGTCGGTATCATATACCGTGAACGTTACATTGGTATTGTCATCACCTGCTCCGCAATACCCTGTTTCAATCTGCACATCCTCTGCATATATCTTACTCGTAAACAGAACACAGATAATGCAGGTTAAA
>CAYOHM010000019.1:0-29484 GCA_964403785.1 uncultured Alistipes sp. | reverse complement strand
TTCTTGTGCAAAATTACCATATCACTTCGTGATATGTACCTTAAAATAAAAAATACGGAAACTCAAGTTATTTTACACAAAACTGCTTATTTTTTTACATTTAGAATACAAATTCAGTTAATAATAATAAAAACTTATGTAAAAAAATCAGTGAGGGTGTAAAATATGGATTTTTTTGGAATATTGACAATGCTTGGTGCGCTTGCATTATTTTTATACGGAATGAGTACAATGGGAGATGGGCTGGCAGCTCTTTCCGGCGGAAGGCTTGAATTGATTTTGGAGAAACTGACTTCAAAAAAATGGCGGGCTGTTCTGCTGGGAACATTGGTAACAGCAGCTATTCAATCCTCATCGGCGACAACGGTAATGGTAGTTGGTTTCGTGAATTCCGGAATTATGCAGCTTAGTCAGGCAGTTGGAATTATTATGGGAGCCAATGTGGGTACAACAATTACCTCATGGCTCCTTTCGCTTGCGGGAATATCGGGCAGCAGCTTTTTTGTAAAGCTCCTGAAGCCCAGCTCTTTTTCTCCGATATTGGCGATTATTGGTTTATTTATCTTTAAGACAGCTAACAACAATCCTAAGAAGAAAAATATTGGCAATATATTGATAGGGTTTGCAATATTAATGTTTGGTATGGAAACTATGTCAAGCACTGTGAAGCCTCTTGCTGACAATGAGAGGTTTTGCAGTCTTCTTACTATGTTTTCCCACCCCGTGCTCGGAATGGCTGCAGGCGCAATTCTTACAGCGGTTATACAGAGTTCCTCTGCCTCAATAGGTATACTGCAGGCATTGTGCATTTCCGGGGCGGTTGGTTATGCCTCGGCAATACCTATCATATTGGGACAAAATATCGGAACCTGTGTGACAGCACTTTTGTCCTCAGTCGGCGCCAAAAAGAACGCAAGAAGAGCGTCATTACTGCATCTTTTCTTTAACCTGGTGGGCACGGTTGTCTTTATGCTTGCTTTTTACAGCATAAATGCGTTTGTAAGGTTTGAGTTTTTAAATACACAGGCAAGCGCAATTGGGGTTGCCGTAATTCATAGTGTATTTAATATAGGCTGTGCTGTTTTGCTTTATCCGCTGTCAGATTTGCTTGTTAAGCTGTCAATTATATGCGTAAGGGATGATGAGTCCTGAAAGTTTATTTCCTGAATACAACAATTTCGGTTTCATCGGTATATCCCAAGGTACGCATATACTCCTTGAGCGCGTGGATGCATGTGCGGTATTGCGTATATGCATCATAACATTTCTGGAATGCGGCAAGCGCCTCAGAAATTTGGTTATTATCCTTAGCTTTCCATGACTCGCAGGCATATTTGTGAATAAGCTTGTGTGCTGCATCGAGATTCTTGAACTGCCTGCTGCCCGTAATTTTAGGGTCTGTCTGGCTTGCCATCCAAAGACCGAGCTTACATTTGTCAGGGTTGTTAAGCTGTGTAAGCTTAAGGGTTTCAAAACCAACGGCGTTATTGTATACACGCCACATTAAAATAAAGTGGTCTATCTCAAAGACAGTAAGTTTGTCCTGCGTGGTCACCATACCTGCTTCACGGTACATATCGCTGCGGCAGGTATCAATGTAACGTCCGATTTTGTAAATATGTACGCCGGTTTCCTGACATTGATTTGAAAGCACTGAGTAGCTGTCGGAAATACTGTCCACCTTGCGTGCAAATTCCTTTGTAATTTCGGACTGCTTATCAATATCATTAAAAATAACATTTGCAGAGTCATTTATTACTGTCATCTGTTCGTTCATCTTATGAATATCAGTCAGAGATGTTTCTACCTTGGCATTTCCCTCGGAAAGCTTGGTGGAAGTTTCGTCCATTGATTGCGCAAGAGCAGAAATATCGGATTGGAGCTCCTGAACATATTTGACGATATCGCTGGCTGACTGAGCAGTATTATTGGATAATTGTCGAACCTCCTCCGCAACAACTGAAAAGCCGCGCCCTGCATCACCGGCTCTTGCAGCCTCGATGGAGGCATTCAGCGCAAGCAGATTACTTTGACTGGCAACATCACGCACCACATCCACGATATTGCCGATTTCATCAAGCTTACCGCGGAAATCCTGTATCTGCTGGTTGATTGTTGAGATTTTTTCTGAAGATTCGTTGACAACCTTAATGCTCTCGTTCATGTTGCTGGTGCTTCTCTGTGAAGATGCGAGTATATCATTAATGTTGCTGCGGATTTCTCCCATATAATTAGAAATATTGTAAATGGATTCTTCAAGATTCTTACTTGCCTGTCCCATGTCATCAATGTCCTGGGTCTGTGAGGTTACCTGATCAAGAAGATTCTTTACATATGAATTATCTCCTATGGCCTCCATTGCATCATTCATACGCATAATGAAGTTATTGTTGAATTTCTTAAATGTAATAATTATCTGGTTCAGCATTTCCGGCAATTGAATATCGGTGAAACCCTCCTGGGAAACGGTGCTGAAATCACCTGCGATGATACGGCTCATACATTCCTTGAGCATTGCCATATCATTATTCTGGGTATTTAATGTCTTTTTGCTGTTAAACATAGGCAGTCCACTTTCTTATTATTTTATTTTGTCTATATATTATGACACTATCATATCATACAAAACAGCGAATATTCAACTTATTTAATTAATATAATTGGCATAAAAGGAAATAAAAAATATTATTTGAATATAAATATTTATTAAATAATGTCGATATAGATGATAACTATAATTGGCTGAAATGGATTTTGGCTTGTCAAACTTTATTGCAGATCAAGGATGATCAATATGCAGTAAGGTCTGTTTTCGTGTATGTATAAATCCACAGATGCCTCTGTTTAAGGAGGTGCAACAATGAGTTTAAATCTTGGAACTGTGAGTGCGTTCGTCTATAACCAAAGTCAAAAAGAAAATAATAAATACGGAAGCGGTGCGGCATCGGCGGCAAGGATGCTTTCAGCTTCATACCAGAGGAAAATTGAGAATCAGCAAAACGGCACCACGGATATCGCAGCTGAGAGTATGAGCTATGCAGATTCTCTTGCGCAGGTCAGAACAAATACCAAAAATACACAGACACAGATAAGAAGACTCCAATATGACTTTAAGGGTATTTCTTCGCAGATATTAAAGAGCAAGACCTCATTAAATGCTAAGCAGGCGGCAGGAAAAGCGCGCAGGGAGGTTCTCCGCCTGAAGCGGCTTAAAGGCAGCAAGGAGTATGATGATGATGAGCTCGCGGCAGCAATTACGCATGCACAGGCAATGGAACGTGTGGCAAAGAAAAAGGCAAGGCATCTTCAGGAGGAAGAGCTGGTAAGGGCGGCTTCGGGTAAATGTGCTGACTCCCTGGAGGGAAAGGATGACACAGAAGAGCCTGAGAAGAACGAAGCCTATGAAGGGGAAGTCTATGAAGAGGAATCGTACGAAAGAGAATCCGTGGATGAAACTATGAAGGAAATTAATGAGGAATCCATGGAGGCTCTGACGAAATTTATGGGTGAAAGCGTGGAGGAATCCATAAATGAGCTCACGGAGAATATGGAGGATGATGTTCTTAGGGATATTATGGAAGAATTTGGCGCAGGAGAAGCCGTGGATAAGGATATGGACCCCGGTGATTTTAAACTGCTTAAGATAAAACATCGTTCTCAGGAAAATAAAGAAATTGCCAAGGCTGATGGTGAGTATCTAAAGGTAATGTTTAAAAAGTATGAGAACGGACTTTGCTGTGCATCGGCAGGCGCATCAGAAGCAGGCAGCACGCAGGAAAACAGCGCTGGCGGAATTGATATTTCCATATGAACAGAATAATAAATGATATTTTTGCATGGCATAATTGTTTAACGCTAAAAAAAGTGATATAATTACCACAAGTTTGTTTTTGTTTACTGTAAAATATTTTGACAAGGAGATAAAAAGATGATCAAGGAAGCTATTGTAAAGATTGTAAACAAACAGGACCTTACATATGATGAGGCCTACAAGGTAATGAATGAGATTATGAGTGGAGATACTTCTGCAACACAGAATGCTGCATTTCTTGCTGCATTGTCCACCAAAAGCGCTAAGGCTGAGACAACGGATGAGATTGCAGGCTGCGCTGCTGCAATGAGGGACCATGCAACTAAAGTTGATACAGGAATGGATATATTTGAGATTGTAGGCACGGGAGGAGATAATGCACATAGCTTTAATATCTCTACTACCTCTGCCCTGGTTGCGGCAGCAGGCGGAATGAAGGTGGCAAAACACGGAAATCGCGCGGCTTCCTCTATGTGCGGTACTGCGGACTGTCTTGAAGCTCTTGGCGTAAATATACAGCAGGAACCACAGAAATGTATTGAGCTTCTTAACGAGGTCGGAATGTGTTTCTTTTTTGCACAGAAGTATCATTCTTCAATGAAATATGTCGGACCAATCAGAAAGGAGCTTGGCTTCAGAACGGTATTCAATATTCTCGGACCTCTTACTAACCCGGGATGCCCTAAGATGCAGCTTCTCGGCGTTTATGATGAATACCTTGTTGAGCCGCTTGCACAGGTACTTATCAGCCTCGGTGTAAAACGCGGTATGGTAGTGTACGGACAGGATAAGCTCGATGAGATTTCAATGAGTGCACCTACGTCAATTTGCGAATTTAAGAACGGATGGTTTAAGTCATATGTAATCACACCGGAGTTTTTCGGACTTGCACGCTGCAAAAAGGAGGACTTGGTCGGCGGAACTCCTGAAGAAAATGCACAGATTACGCGTGATATTTTAAGCGGCCAGAAGGGACCGAAGAGAGATGCTGTTCTTCTGAATGCCGGAGCATCACTTTATATTGGTGATAAGGCAGAAAGCATTGGAAAAGGCATTGAGCTTGCAGCAAAGCTTATTGATTCGGGAGAGGCACTTGAAGTGCTTAATAAGCTTATCGAGGTAAGCAACAGATAAATTAATGTAGGAGGCAGTATGTTCAACGATATTCATTTGGGTTCGTTAACATTTCATATGTACGGAGTAATGGTCGCCATAGGCTATATGGCAGCACTGTTTATTTCCGTGAGCAGAGCCCGAAAAAGAGGTTTATCCGAGGATATAATTTATGGCATTTTTTATTGTGCCGTGTTAGGCGGTCTGGTAGGAAGCAGAACATTATATTATATAGTTGAACTTCCGCAAATAATAAAAGACCCTTCAATCCTATGGAATTTCAGGGAGGGTTATGTTGTTTACGGAGGACTTCTCGGAGGATTCCTTTTTAGTTACATTTATATTCAGTTAATGAAAAAACAATCATTTATAGAGTATTTTGACCTTGTGGTGCCGGCACTTGCGATTGCACAGGGCTTCGGACGTCTGGGATGTTTTTTCGCGGGCTGCTGCTATGGTGCCCAGACTGATTCGTGGTTTCATATAGTATTTAGCAATTCGGCTTACGCGCCGAATAATGTTAAGCTTATACCTACACAGCTGATTTCATCCGCAGGAGATTTTATATTCGGCGTGCTGCTTCTTTTCTATGCATCCAAAAAGCCGCTTAAAGGAAGAGTTGCAGCCGCATATCTTATGCTCTACGGCGTCGGAAGATTTGTGATTGAATTTTTTAGGGCGGATTACAGGGGCAGCGTGGGCGTGCTGTCGACATCGCAGCTTATTTCTATATTTATTGTTGCGGGTGCGATTGCTTTATATACGCAGGCTCCTAAGTTTAAAAATCAATAAAATTACAAAAACCACTAGACATAGTAATTAAAACTATGTATTATGTTACTGAAGAAATACAATAAATATTCAGTAATGGAGGGCATAGAATGTTTCAGGTCTTTGTAGATTCGGCAGCTAATATACCTGCTGAAATTGTTCGTAAATATGGAATAAATGTAATTTCCTTTGAGAATTATGTAAATGATGAGAAAATAGTTAATTTTGATATTAATTTAACTCCCGAAGAGGAGAGAGCTTTGGGGAAAAAGTACTATGATGCCGTCAGAGGCGGTGCAAAAGTCAAGACATCACTTATTAATTCGTCGGATTTTATTGACCATTTTAAGCCGGTTGTTGAACAGGGGCAGGATTTTATCTATGTTTGCCTCAGCAAGAATATAAGCGGAACATATAATTCAGCAAAGCTGGCAATCGAAGATATTAAGGAAAGCTTTCCGGACAGAAGGATGCACATCGTAGATTCGCTTAATGCATCGCTTGCACAGGGTATTCTTGCACTATATGCAGTTGAGATGCGTGAGAAAGGAATGGATATTGATAAGATAGCGCAGGTTCTTTCTGAAACAGCATACAGGATGAATGGCGTGTTTACCGTTGAGGATTTAAAATATCTTGCAAGAACGGGCAGAATAAGCGGAACAACGGCAGCAGTAGGCAATGTGCTTAATATTAAGCCGATACTTCGCGGTGACAAGGAAGGCTTTATTGTGCAGTTCAGTAAGTGCCGCGGAAGAAAAAAGTCGCTTGACACACTTATAGAGCTTGTTTGCAATAATATTGTTGAACCTGAAAAACAGATTATCGGTATCGCGCATGCAGACGCCTATGAGGAATCCCTCTATGTAATGGAAGGAATTCAAAAACGTGTGAAATTACGTGAATTTATCAATACCTCATATGATTATTGTACGGGCTCGCATGTAGGACCGTCGACGATTGCACTGTTTTTTATTGCAAATGACCGTGAGCTTGCAGGAAAACCGTCCGGTGACGATTATGTAATGCCGGAGGTGTTCAAGTATATATAAGGCAAATTTTGACTGCCCTTCTTTTATTTTTTGAAAGGAATTGAACATATTATGAAAACTGATATTGAAATAGCACAGGAAGCTGAAATGCTGCATATCAGAGATGTTGCAAAGCAGGTAGGAATTACAGAAGATGAATTGGAAATGTACGGAAAGTATAAGGCGAAGCTTTCTGATGAGCTTTTAGACAGGATAAAGGATAATGGGAATGGAAAGCTCATTCTTGTTACCGCGATTAATCCGACACCGGCAGGTGAAGGCAAGACTACAATCAGTGTAGGTCTTGGGCAGGCAATGAACAGGCTCGGTAAAAAGACCATAATAACGCTTCGTGAACCGTCACTTGGACCATGCTTTGGAATCAAGGGAGGAGCAGCAGGCGGAGGCTATGCACAGGTTGTGCCTATGGAGGATATCAATCTTCATTTTACCGGAGATTTTCATGCGATTACGGCAGCTAATAATCTGCTTGCAGCTATGCTTGACAATCATATCCAGCAGGGCAATGAGCTTGATATAGATACAAGACAGATTGTATGGAAGAGATGTCTTGATATGAATGACAGAGTGCTGCGCAATGTAGTGGTTGGCCTTGGCAGTAAGGCGGACGGCTTTGTGAGAGAGGACCATTTTACAATTACGGTTGCATCTGAAATTATGGCAATTCTATGTCTGGCGACGGATATGCAGGACCTTAAGAGCAGGCTGGGAAAAATTATTGTTGCTTACAACAGGTCCGGTGAGCCTGTCACGGCAGCGGACCTTAAAGCAGTCGGTGCAATGGCAGCGCTGCTTAAAGATGCAATTAAGCCGAATATGGTTCAGACACTTGAAAATACACCAGTCATTGTGCATGGAGGACCGTTTGCCAATATTGCACATGGCTGCAACAGTGTGCGGGCGACCAAGACGGCGTTAAAGCTTGCTGATTATGTTGTAACAGAGGCCGGTTTCGGTGCAGACCTCGGTGCAGAAAAGTTTTTTGATATAAAGTGCCGTATGGCGGGGCTTACTCCGGATGCAGCAGTCCTTGTGGCAACGGTTAAGGCTTTAAAGTACAACGGCGGTGTTTCAAAGGATAAGCTGGGAGAGGAAAATCTTGCTGCACTGCAAAAGGGCATAGTAAACCTTGAAAAGCATATCGAGAATCTTCATAAGTTTGGAGTGCCGGTAGTTGTTACACTTAATCATTTCGTATCCGACACACAGGCAGAGCTTGATTATATAAGGCAATTCTGCGAGGAAAGAGGCTGTGAGTTTGCATTATCGGATGTATGGGAAAAGGGCGGAGAAGGCGGAATAGAGCTTGCCAACAAGGTTCTTTATACATTGGAGAATAAGAAGAGTGATTTTAAAGTATTATATGATGCTGAAATGAGCCTTGCAGATAAGATAAAAACAGTTGCAAGGGAAATTTACGGCGCTTCGGATGTGGTTTTTGAGGCATCAGCCCAAAAAGCACTTGACAGGATATCCGCACTTGGATTTTCAGAACTTCCGGTATGTATGGCAAAGAATCAGTATTCTCTTTCTGATGATGCATCAAAGCTTGGAAGGCCTGAGAATTTTAACATTCACGTCAGGGAAGTATATGTCTGTGCAGGCGCAGGCTTTATTGTTGCGATAACCGGAACGATAATGACAATGCCGGGACTCCCTAAAAGACCGGCGGCAGAGCGTGTGGATGTTGATGAAACAGGCAGGATAACAGGCTTGTTTTAAGAAAGGTAAACTGCACTATGACCGGTGAGTTTATTTTAGAAAATGGCATAATAGCTGCATATCAAAGGCTTGATGAAGAAACACCCAAAGAATACAAAAATCATCATGAGTATGAGCATGCGGCTGCATATGAACTGCTTGACGAAATGCTGTCTAAGCATTTTGGAATTTCATATAATGATTTTAGCATTAACAGGCTGTCAGGTGGAAAACCTTATTTTGAGGGTACATCGGTACAGTTTAATGTGAGTCACTGCAGGAAAATGGCCGCTTGCGCAGCTTCTTTATGCTGCCCTGTCGGCATTGACGTGGAGTGTGTGCGAAATGTAAAGGAGAACATACTAAAGCGGGTATTTTCCGAAAAGGAAAGCGCCGCTTACGAAAAAAGCCACGATAAAAATAATTATTTTTTTAGGGCATGGACTTTTAAAGAAAGTCAGGCGAAGCTTAGCGGAAAAGGCATAGGTCAGGATTTAAGACTGCTTGATTACGAGGCTGCGTTATGCCTTAAGGATAATGGTGCAAGCTCTTTGTTTATGCAGTGGGTTATAGACACGGATATCATTATCAGCCTGTCCTACGGGCAAATTTGATTCGTGGAAACGAGTTCAATAAATACATTGTGTTCTTGGCATACTATATTCATACAATTTTCACATACTATACAAATAAAACAATTGCAGTATTGCAAAAAGTTATGTATAATATAAACGTCCATATTGGGTATTTATGGACGTTTCGATATTTGGTGAATAATTGAATATTTTTACTAAATCACTTTTTAGTATATGGGTTGCTTTCTGCAATATACATATAGTTAATTTGTGCATGAGCGAGATGGACGGCGTCAGGAGAAAGCTTTTTAAGCTTATCCGAAGCTATTTGGACTTCTTGGGATACATCACTGTTAGGGGTAATCAGGACAGTAAGGGGTACGTCAAAAAAGTTGCTTATTGCCAGTAACTTTTCAAGCGTAGGCATACAATTGCCGGACATGACTTTTTGCATGTAGCTGTCAGATGTGTCAATTGCTCTGCTAAGCGACTTTAGGGTGACGTCTTTGTGTTTACGTAATAGAATATGAAGATTGTCTATAATTATATTCTTTAATTCATCCGATGTCATATTTGCCTCCTGATATGGTAATTAT
Organism: uncultured Alistipes sp.; assembly: GCA_964403785.1. Lineage (GTDB taxonomy): Bacteria > Bacillota > Clostridia > Lachnospirales > Lachnospiraceae > MGBC120314. The sequence goes on along the minus strand of CAYOHM010000019.1, from coordinate 19,865 downwards.
TATAAGCGATTAAATACGAAATTAATCGAACCAGATTATCTTGTTTGGAGAAAAAATATAATCAGATTCTATTTAATGAAAAATGCAGCGTTTGCAGGCACGTTAATATTGTTATTACTTACGATTAGTAGTAATATATAAGCGTCGGCAGATAGTAAGGAGGAAACTATGAAGGAAGAATTCTTTGAAGAAGACAAGAACTTGAGTGCGTCTGAGACACTTATAATGAAAACGATATGGGATATCGGCGGAGATGTTCCACTGGGACAATTGATTGATGAATTGAATTCAAGATATGATAAGGACTATGCCAGAACTACCGTGGCAACTTTCCTGACTAAGCTTGCAGCTAAGGGCTTTGTCAGAAGTTACCGCAAGGGTAAGCTCTCATATATCAGAGTACTTAAGACAGAGGAAGATTATAGAGATAAGTTAATGCAGGAGCACATGGATTTCTGGTTTGACGGAAGCGGAAAGGACATGATTGCAGAACTGTGTAAGATACGCAATGTAGCTGAAGATAAAGTTGCACAGATAAGAGGAATTTTAGACAGTCAGCCTGGCTTGAATTAATTATATTAATAACCCCTGTTTATGTAGAAGGGGAGCTACACATGCAGATATATTATTTTAGGAGGATTTTATAATGAAGTTTATTGCAACAGAAAATGCACCAAAGGCAATCGGACCATATTCACAAGGTATCGTTACAGGCAATACACTTTACACTTCAGGCCAGATACCGGCAGATCCGGCTACGGGGGCAATCGTAGGCGAGGACATAACAGCACAGGCAAATCAGGTTATGAAGAATCTTGGAGCAATCATTGAGGCTGCAGGTGCTTCATATGAGAACACTGTAAAGACAACCTGTTTTCTTGCTGATATGGCTGATTTTGCAGCATTTAATGAGGTGTATGAGAAATACTTTGTTGGAAAGCCTGCAAGAAGCTGTGTGGCAGTAAAGACACTTCCTAAGAATGTTCTTTGCGAAGTTGAGGCAATTGTTGAACTTAAGTAATTAAGATAAAGACACCGGATTGGAGAGAGCTTAGAGCCGCTTTCCAATCCGGTGTTTATTTTATATTCTGTGTCCACTCATTATTCCGGTAAATTCTTCCATTATGTCTTCTTCGAATTTTCTCATCATAAGCGTCACATCATTATCCTTAAATACTAACTGGATAAATGCGTTTCCTAAATGCTCGTCTATTACCTGAACCTTTATAAGAAAGGTATTGCTGTCACGAAAAGCACCGCTTACCGCACAGCGGCTTTTGTAAAGAGCAAGCTCGATAATCTGATTATAAGTCATACCAAAGGGAAGTGAAAATACACCCTGCTGTGTCTCGTAGTCGAATGTTCCCTCATATTTATCAAAGGAGAGAGAAATCCATTTAAAACCAGAAGGATTTGGGTCCATAACAAACCTGATATCATTTATGTTGTCGACAACAGGTGATGTAATGCTTCCTGAAACACAGGACAGGGTACGCAGTGAAAGACTTTTTTTAAAGTCAGTCTCCTTTGCAGCACTGCTGCATATATATGCAGGGTTTAATCTGCACAGAGCCTCACTGACAGCCTTGCGGCTGGCATCAACATTATCATCAGCACATATATCCGTGCCAATTTTGTCATATATTTCCTGATAGAAGGAGTCATAAATAAGCTGGTTTCCGCCATCACGCCCCTGTGTATCTGCGGTTATAATAAGCGTAATATTTTTATCGGGGTAGTGAATTGCGTACTGACCACCCATTCCAAAGCATGCGAAGCCGCCGTGTGAGGTCATCCAGAACTGGTAACCATATCCCTGCATTTCCTCATATACTGACATCTTGCCAAAGGTATCGATTTGGCGGGAGGTAGCCTGCTTTATATAATCTGCGGGAATGTACTGCCTGCCGTTTACCATACCGCCCTTTGTAATTACATAAAAGAAACGAAGCAGATCCATCGGAGTACACATCAGACCTGAACCGCCATAGCTCTCGTTATCGCCCACCTTCATTATATATGCATCCTTTGAAAAGCCAATATCATCTAAAAATTTAACTCTGAGATAGTCAAGAATGTCCATGCCGCTAAGCTTTTCCACAAGCGCACAAAGAGTGTGGGTGGAGGAGGTATCATACGAAAATGTTGTTCCCGAAACATGCGTCGGCTTCGAGGTGAAAAATGTACCGGTCCAGTTCTCATCCATATGCTCCTTATAGGTGGTAAATGAGAAGCATGAAGCCATTCTCAGCATTTCTCGTATTGTCATATTATTTCGGTATTGACTGGTGTCGCAGTCCGTGCCGGCATTAGGAAAATAATCTGTCAGCTTATCATCAAGCTGTAATTTGCCCTCATCCGCAAGAAGCCCTATTGCGACGGATACGAAGCTTTTCGTAATAGAAAACATACGGTGTTTGCACTTTGCATTGTATGGAGAATAGTACGTCTCGGCAATAATACGGTCATCCTTCATCAGGATAAAGCTGTGGAGGGGCAGTGCACAGCTCTCCAGCCTGTTTAAAAAATTAAGTATCCAGTTTCTTGAAATGCCTGTCTCCTCGGGCACAGCATATTTAAATTCGAGCATAAGCACCTCCGCAGCATAGAATTTATTATATTATATAATTTTTGAAATTTTCCAGCAATAGTATATTGTCTAAATTATCTAAAAATGTAATAATAATGATATATAGATTACGAAACTAAGGGGGTGTTTGTCATGGATGAGCTTATATTTAAGGCGATTGAAGCAAGGAAATTCTCTTATAGTCCGTATTCCGGATACAGGGTGGGCGCAGCACTTTTGTGCAGTGACGGAGTTATTTATACGGGCTGTAATATCGAGAATGCTGCATATTCGCCGACAATTTGCGCCGAAAGGACAGCTTTTTTTAAGGCGGTCAGTGAGGGAGAACGAAGCTTTAGGAGAATTGCTATTGTGGGTGGAAATGGTGACACCACGGATTATGCGTACCCATGCGGAGTATGCCGGCAGGTTATGGCGGAGCTGTGCGAAGGAGATTTTGAGATAATTGTTGCAAAGAGTGAGTCTGAATACAGGATTTGTTATTTAAAGGATATGCTGCCTGAGAGCTTCGGCAGAAAAAATCTTGCAAATTAACCATCCTGAGTTTCCGTAATTTTTATTTTATGGTGCTATGAAGCGCAGCTTCATAAGCAATTTGCACGAGAATTGCGCAAAGTAAGCTAGCTTACTTATCGCAATTCTTGTGCAAAATTACCATATCACTTCGTGATATGTACCATAAAATAAAAATTACGGAAACTCAAGAAATTAATCATTTCTTGTTATTTCTTTGTGAATATGTTAATATTGAGATATATTTATTGTTGGGAGAGTTACAAATGGCGAAGTTTAATACGGGGTCAGCGACAATAGACAAATTTCTTCAGATTAAGAAGGCTGATGAAGAATTTTATAAATATGTTGGACAGGAAACGTTTTATTCTCTGATTCAGAGTGTATATCCGGCAGATGTTGAGAAGCTGAGTGCGGCTGTTGAGGGACTAAAGAATGACGGAAGCAGTATGGTAACCTTCAGAATGAAGCGTGAGGACGAAAAGTTCCGCTGGGTTCTGGCTGCTCTTGAATATGAAACGATAGAGCTTAACGGCGAGCCTCTTATTAATGTTAACATTCAGGATATTCAGGCATTGGAGAGGGACATTAATGCCATTAAGAACCAGAATGCTGAGTTCGGTGAGTATTTTGGCATGATGGATGAGCTTTTGTTCAGCTACAATATAGATCAGGATGAATTCAAGATTTTTATGGGCGGCGGCAAACAGATGCTTAATCTGGTGCAGTGCACTTTTAAGACGTGGATTGATGAAGTTAAGAATGAGAAATATATAGACGTAGATTATCAGGATGTTTTTGAACAGATGTGCCGTGATATTTCAAGCGGCGCAAGAATATTTAAGCATGAGTTTTTATCCAATGAATTTTCTGTCGATAAGAAGATGGAGCTTCTTCAGGTAAAGGGAAGAACAGTAAACAGTCATGACAGAGAGCGCAAGGTGCTGGGCTGCATTTCCGTAATCAGCCAGGATACCAAGAAAAAAGAATTGAGCCTTAATGTTGAGTACAATAAGGATGCAGCTCTTGATATCCTCAATAAGAAGGCAATCACCAATTATGCCAAGAGAGCTATTGCAGCCAACCCTAAGGGCAGCATATATATCGGTATTGTCGATTTGGATAATTTTAAGAATATTAATGATACATTTGGACATATGTTTGGCGATGAGGTGCTGGTTACTGTTGCCGATATCCTGAAGGATGCCGTGGCAGGCAAGGGAGTTGTCGGACGAATTGGCGGCGATGAGTTGATGATTGTACTTGAAAAGGTGGAATCACATTCGGAGCTTCGAGGAATCCTGCGAGCTATAAGGTCCAATGTAGAATGGGCATATAAGGATAAGGAGGGTGTAAATCTTACCTGCTCGGCAGGAGTTGCGGCTTTTCCTGCACATGCAAGAGATTATGATAAGCTCTTTATGATTGCCGATAAGATGCTTTATAAGGCTAAGAAAAAGGGCAAAAACAGATATGTTATATACACACCGGAGATTCATGGCGATGTTATGAAGGATGAGGTTGAAAATAATTTCAATTCAACGGTGGCATATAAGGTTAATAAAGAGGGAACGGTTATCAGCCTTATTGATTTGTTCCTTCAGAAAAAGGTTATGACATACGAGAATGTCCTTAGTATTGTAGGACATAATTTTAAACTGGATGAGATAAATATTTTTCAGAGTGATGATGACAGAGTTATTATTAACTGGGAAATTAAAGAGGATAAGAAGGCCAAATCGATAGCCTATGTAAGAGAAAATGATTTTGAGGGCTTATTTGATGAAAACGGTATTGCAGTAGTCAACAGTGTTACCAATATTGACGGCAGATACGGCAGGGCATATGATTATATGGAGGAGCACGATATTACTGCGGCTATTATCTACAAGATGCAGAACGACAGGAAGGAAGGGTATGTCGCTTTCTATAAGAAAACGGATGCTGCGCGAATGTGGGAGGCAGCCGATGTAGCGTACCTGAATTTTATCGGCAAGATTTTAGAGCTGTCTTTGGAGGACAGATAATACTGTATATTAAGGCAGGACGCAATGTTCTGCCTTTTGGTTTTAATGAAGGAAGAATTACTATGAAAGCAGTGCTTACTGCTGTTAATGCCAAATATATACATACGAATCTGGCATTGTACAGCTTGTCACAGTATGCGTCCGAGTATGCGGACCAGATTGAACTACTTGAATATACAATCAATAATCAAATGGAAATGCTCATTCAGAAAATATACGAGAAGAAGCCGGATGTGCTTTTCTTTTCGTGTTATATCTGGAATATAGAGTATGTGAAGGACGCAGCAAGGGAAATTCATAAGCTGCTCCCGCAGACGGATATATGGCTGGGAGGTCCGGAGGTTTCCTTTGACGGTCCGGAGTTTTTGGAAAATAATGTATATATTAAAGGTGTAATGCTGGGTGAGGGTGAAATTACATTTAAAAAGCTTATGCAGTATTACTGCCGCCAGGATATTGACCTTGCCGACGTCGGGGGCATAATGTACCGAAATGCCGGACAGCTTATTTGCAAAAGAGAGCAGCAGCCAGTTAATATGGATGAACTGCCGTTTGTATACACAAACCTATCACTTTTTGAAAATAAAATTATTTACTACGAAAGCAGCAGGGGCTGTCCTTTTAAATGCAGCTATTGTATGTCATCAATTAACAAAACGGTGAGATTCAGAAGCCTTGAGCTGGTTAAAAAGGAACTTAAATTTTTCCTTGATAATGGGGTAGAACAGGTTAAGTTCTTAGACAGGACATTTAATGTAGGTGAGGAGCGTACCATAGAAATACTGAAGTTTATAAATGAAAATGATAATGGGATTACGAATTTTCATTTTGAGATAGAGGCGGACCTTTTGACTGATGAGGAAGTCAGGATACTGAACAGTATGCGGGAAGGGCTTGTCCAGCTTGAAATTGGCGTCCAGACTACCAACAGGGAAACCTTAAGAGAAATTGACAGACGGATGGATTTTGACTATGTGGCAGCAGTATCAAGAAAAATTGCAAAAACAGCTAATGTGCATATTCATCTGGATTTGATTGCAGGGCTTCCTCTGGAGGATTTTGAGTCCTTCAAAAAATCCTTTAATGATGTATATTCGGTCAGACCCAATGAGCTCCAACTGGGATTTTTGAAGCTGCTTAAGGGCTCTAAAATGTACAGCCTTGCAAAGGAGTATGGTATTGTTTATAATGACAGAGCTCCATATGAAGTTCTTCAAACAAAATGGCTGTCCTATGATGATATTATAAGGCTCAAAGGCGTAGAGGATATGCTGGAGGTATATTATAACAGCGGTCTTTTTCCAAATGCGGTAAGGTATCTTGAAGGTTATTTTGACACACCTTTTGATTTGTATGAGGGACTTGTGAATTTTTATAAGGCGGCGGAGCTTTTTGATATAAAGCATACACGAATCAGCAGATATAATATCCTATACAGGTTTGCAATGAATATAATCACGGACAGCGCCCGTGCAAATGAATTTACACAGCTTCTGATATTCGACTTATACTCAAGGGAGAATCTTAAGACAAGACCCGAATTTGCCGGCGAACTTAAAATTTGTAATAAAAGCCACCGGAATATACATATTGAAAAATTTAATGTGGATGTGCTGGAGTATGCCAATAATTTTAAAGGACCTGTTAAAAGAGAGTGCACTGTGGTATTTAATTATGACATAAGGCACCCTGTAAGCGGAATGGCGCACGCTTCTATTCTAAATCCGTAAGCTTTTTAATTATAGTGTTTTTAAGAGCTGAACCGGATATGCTGATTTTGGATATCAGGTAAGGAATTTTATCAATATTCTGTTCCTTGTATATTTTGCCAAGCAGCAGATAAATCTGGCTTGTTTCACAGCCGGCTTCGACTGCAAATTCGAGAACGGCTTTTGCCTCGTCGATGTAGTTTTCTTCGTAGAGTGCACTGCCCCATTTGCCGAGGATAATCGTCATTCTGGAAAAGTTTTCGTCATATTGCGAAAGCAGAGGAAGATTAGGAGCGCCGTAGGTTAGTTTTAACTCGGTGTTGGTAATGCCGTTCAGGTTCAAAATAGGTTTATCCTTAAGCGAAAGTATATCTTTTTCATATCCGGCAATTTTTTCTGACGGCTTTGAAAGAAATGGTAACGTTTCAAATGGAATTGTGATATAATCAAGATTAGTGATGTCTTTTCTTCTGGTGGAGTTAGCTTTTGACTCACGCTCCATGAAGTCTGCGACGTCCTGCTCGTGTGTTTTGGTGGACCTTTTTATGAGCATCCTAAAAATAAGTGCTGTTATTAAGAAATATGGAAAAAGAAATTGCATAATTTTGAATCCTTTCGATAAATAATCAGTTAAATTCTGGAGGTAAGTATGATTAATTTTAACAACAAAAAAACAAGAAAACTAATGGTGACAATAGTCAGCATTCTGCTTGTCCTTTGTATGGTGCTGCCGATTATTCTCAGCGCTTTGCTGTGATATTTTTACTATACTCATAAGGAAGGATATTGTCAAATATGCGTTCAGGTAAAGTTGCTGAAGCTGTGCTTAAACGTTCGGTTCTTAAAGATATAAATTCCAAAGCAGCGGTTGGTATGGACGCAGCCGAATTTGCCGGAGCAGACAAAATGCTTGCGGCAACAACAACGGTAACGCTGGGTGACGGCTTTTGGGGGCTGTGCGGTGTAAACCGGGTAGCCGGCGATATTGCCTGCCGTGGCGGTGTTCTCAAGGAAGTACTTGTGAATATCACGATGCCTTGTAAGTTCGACGAGAAATGCCTGAAGGAAATTATGAGGCAGACAAGAGCTGAGTGCGAAAAATACGATGCACGTATCATAGGAGGGCATACCGAAATATCGGACGCAGTAACCCGTCCGACAGTTTCGTACACGGGTATCGGGATAAAAAAGTATAGTATGGACGAAAAAACGTTTTTGGGCTATAATATAGTTCTAACACAATGGATTGGTATGGAGGGAGCGTATCTTCTTACACAATATAAAAGAGCTGAATTGAAGAATCGCTATCCGGCATGGATGCTGGATTTTACCAATAGTCTTAAAAACTATCTTGCGGTTGACAGGATGGCACGTATTGCATTGGAAAATGGTGCAGCATATTTACATAATCTTTCCAATGGCGGTGTATTTAATGCACTGTGGGAGATGAGCTCTTATTGCCGGTGCGGATTTGAGGCAGAGCTTAAAAGGATACCGGTTCGTCAGGAAATAATCGAGCTGGCGGAATTTTTTGAAATTAATCCGTATCAGATGTTATCAGGAGGGTGCCTTCTTATTGTCGCACCAAAGGATAATAATATTATAAATGCACTTGCAGGTGAAGAATTTCCGGCTGTGGTAATCGGGAAACTGACTGATAGTAACGATAAGATAATAAGAAATGATGATGAGGTCAGATATCTTGATGCTCCGCAGAGGGATGAACTTTGGAAGGTGCTGGATACATATAAGAACAGAAGATGAGTATAAAAGGGTTTGGAGAGGCTTTGTTATGAGAGAAAAGATTTTAGCTGCTCTTGAGCAGAATGGCAGGATTGAACTTAAGGAGCTTGCGATAATGCTTGATATTAAGGAAGCAGAGCTTGCAAATGAAATAGCGCAGATGGAGAAGGAGCACATTATCTGCGGCTATAATACGATTATAAATTGGGATAAGACAAACGAGGAGAAGGTTACGGCACTTATTGAGGTTAAGGTGACACCTCAGAGGGGTCATGGCTTTGATAATATTGCTGAAAGAATATACAATTACAGTGAGGTTTCATCGCTCTACCTTATGTCGGGCGGCTTTGATTTCACTGTCATAATAGAGGGAAAGAGTATGAAGTCGGTTGCACTCTTTGTTTCATCCAAGCTTGCAACGATTGAGGGCGTAATAAGCACCTCCACACATTTCGTACTAAAAAAATACAAGGTATACGGATCACCGCTTGAAGCCGATAATAAGGATGAAAGGATGCTGGTGACACCATGAGAAATCCACTGTCTGATAAGGCGGTTTCTATTCAGCCGTCCGGAATACGGAAGTTTTTTGATATTGTAAGCGAAATGAAGGACGCAATTTCTCTTGGCGTCGGCGAACCTGATTTTGACACACCATGGAGAATACGGGAGGAAGGTATCTACGCGTTGGAGAAGGGCAGAACCTTTTATACCTCCAATGCAGGTCTTAAGGAGCTTCGCGAAGAAATCTGCATTTATCTTAAGAGAAAATATGAACTTGAATATACCTTTGATCAGGTTTTGGTTACGGTCGGCGGCAGTGAAGCCATCGATATGGGACTTAGGGCAATGATAAATCCGTCGGATGAGGTTATTATTCCGCAGCCGAGTTATGTTTCCTATCTGCCCTGTGCCGTTTTGGCGGATGCAGTTCCCGTGATTATCAATCTTAAAGAAGAGAATCAGTTCAGGCTTACAGCAGAGGAATTGGAGGCTGCCATAACAGATAAGACAAAGGTTTTAATTTTGCCATTTCCAAATAACCCGACTGGTGCTATAATGGGGAAAAAGGATTTGGAAGAGATTGCAGAGGTAATCATAAAGCATGATATCTTTGTTATTTCGGACGAGATATATTCCGAGCTTACTTATAACGGCAGGCATGTTTCAATTGCAAGCATCCCGGGAATGGCAGAGAGAACCATTGTGATTAACGGTTTTTCAAAGGCTTTTGCGATGACGGGCTGGAGACTTGGCTATGCGGTTGGACCAAAGGAAATAATATCACAGATGACTAAGCTTCACCAGTTCGCGATTATGTGTGCGCCGACTAACAGCCAGTTTGCAGCAATAGAAGCGCTCAGAAGCTGCGATGATGATGTAGATAAGATGGTTGATGCCTACAACCAGAGAAGAAGATTTTTGATTAATGCGTTTAAGGAAATGGGGTTGGATTGCTTTGAACCGTTTGGCGCTTTTTATGTATTTCCAAGCATAAAAAAGTTCAATATGACGTCGGATGAGTTCGCAACAAGACTTCTCAAAGAAGAAAAGGTAGCAGTTGTTCCCGGAACGGCATTTGGAGATTGCGGAGAGGGATTCCTGAGAATTTCATATGCGTATTCTATTGATAATCTTAAAGTGGCACTTGAACGAATTTCAAATTTCATCAAAAGATTAGAATCGTAAGTTAGGAGGTAATACACATGGCCGAATTGAACGTTGAATTCATCAATCCGTTTTTGATGGCAGCAAGCAGTATTATGCATGATATGTGCCAGGTGGACACCAAGGTCGGCAAGCCGTATGTTAAGACCACGGAGTTTGAAGAGGATTCTGTGATAATTATGATTGGCGTTACCGGTGAAATAAGAGGTCAGGTAATAATTGCATTTTCACTGGGTGTAGCATGCGATATAGCATCTAAGATGATAATGATGCCTGTAACCGAGATGAATGAGCTCTCTATGAGTGCGATTAGTGAGCTTGGCAATATGATACTCGGCAACGCAGCTACTATTCTTTCTACAAAGGGCATTGGTATTGATATAACTCCGCCGACACTTTGTCAGGGAAGTATGTCTATTACAAATGCATATGCCAAGAATATCTGTATTCCTATTGTTTATGAAACAGACAAGTGCATAGAGCTTGATATTGCACTTAAGAAGGATTAGTATGCTGAACATAGTATTGTTAGAGCCTGAAATGCCTGCAAATACAGGCAATATAGGGCGTACCTGCGTTGCAGCGAACACAAGGCTGCATTTAATAGAACCTTTAGGGTTTCGTATAAATGACAAGATGCTTAAAAGAGCAGGTCTTGATTATTGGGATAAATTAGACGTAAGAGTTTATGACAATTATCAGGACTTTCTGGATAAGAATCCGGGTGCAAAGATTTATATGGCAACGACAAAAGCGCCAAAGCCATACACACATGTAAGCTTTGAACCGGATTGCTACATAATGTTTGGAAAGGAAAGTGCAGGTATACCGGAGGATATTCTGTATGAAAATCAGGAAACCTGTATTCGTATACCAATGGTTGGAGATATCAGGTCACTTAATCTTTCCAATTCTGTTGCAATTGTATTGTATGAGGCACTCAGACAGAATAATTTTGAGGGAATGAATCTTGAGGGGCATTTGAGAAAATATGACTGGAAGCAGATTTAATAATGAAGCTGTCGCTTTAACGTCCGAATTCGTGAAGCGGCAGCTTGTTTATTCTTCTGAAGGAGTGCGCCTTAGAGAAAACGTAAATTCTGTTCCGGCGCCCTCGGTACTGATAACGTCAATGTTTTCATGATGTGCATTTATGATTTCTTTTACTATTGAAAGTCCGAGGCCGGTGCCCTTTTTGTCCTTGCCTCGCGAAAGGTCTGTTTTATAAAATCTATCCCATATTTTGCCAATGGATTCCTTAGGTATTCCGATTCCCGTGTCCTTAACGGAAACAAATGTCTTTCCGCCACGTTCACTGACGCTTATATATATGATGGAATCATGGTGACTGAATTTTATAGCGTTGTCAATTAAATTGTAAAGCACCTGATTGATTTTGTCATGGTCTGCGTTTACAAAGCATTCCTGCTCACTAAATGTTATATCGAATTTTATGCCTTTATTTTTACAGGTGCCTTCAAAGGTTTCAACGGTATGCCTTATGACCTGATTTATATCAAAATCCTCCAGATTAAGACGGTTTTTGGTGGAATCCATATTATTAAGAGTGAGCAGATTATTGGTCAGCTTGCTAAGTCGCTCTGTTTCAAAAATTACAATATTTAAATATTTGTCCTGCATATCGTGTGTTATCGTGCCGTCGAGAATCGCCTCAAGGTATCCCTTGATTGATGTCAGGGGCGACCTGAAATCATGTGATACATTGGCGATAAACTTCTTTTGGGATTCCTCAATTTCGTTTAACTGCTGCGACATATAGTTAAGACCCGCAGCCAAACGTCCAATCTCGTCATCATTATACTCCTTAAGCTGATAAGTAAGGTTGCCGTGTCCGAACTCTTTAACTGCCTTGGTTATCTCATTTATAGGCTTATGAACTTCAAAAAATTCCACAACAAGAAAGAGTGAGGCAAGAGCCATGCAAATTATCAGCGTGAGGTAATTGGTGTTAAAAATCGGGGCAAGCTCGGTTTTAATGTCCGAAATGGATTTGTGAATGATGATGTAACCGCGGATTGCATAATTGTATGAAACTGGAGCAATCACGGTTAAGTGATCCTCAGCAAAATAATTATTAAAATTTCCTATCACATAGCGCTTATTGCCTGTGAAAGCAGGGTTGAAATCATCAAGATATGTATGCTGCCCGCTTTGCAGGGTACGGTCAGTGGATACTATAAGCTCACCGTCCGCATTTACGAGCATAAGAATAGTGTGGTCATATGATGCCAGCGCTTCAAACTGCATCGTCATATTCTTCAATGCGTATTCCTTGGCATAATACTGGCTTGCATAGCTGGATGTAAGCATATATGCCTGTGCGTACATATTATTGGCTGTATTTTCCAGAGTAGTTTCGTAATCAATATTATATGAAATTATGGCAACACCAAAAAAGCCAAGTAAAATAATTACGACATAAATCATAATAAATTTGTTTAGCAGAGTACTTCGCATCTGGTGTTAACCTCCTTCCAATATTATTTATGTACTTCAAATTTATATCCGATGCCCCAAACTGTTGAAAGACTCCATTTTTCATGGTCATGGATTTTTTCACGGACACGCTTTACGTGAACATCGACAGTTCTCGTGTCCCCCATATATTCATATCCCCAGATGTGGTCGAGAAGCTGCTCCCTGGTAAATACCTGATTTGGGGAAGAAGCAAGGAAAAACAGCAGCTCTAATTCCTTAGGCGGCATATCAATATTCTGACCCTTATAAACAACGGAATAATTTGAAATGTTGATTGAAAGGTCGGGGTATTCAATGCTGTTTGATTTGTCCTCCGGCTGGGCGATAACAGGCTGTGAACGGCGAAGAACAGCCTTGACTCTTGCCACAAGCTCTTTCGAGTCAAAGGGCTTTATCATATAGTCATCCGCGCCAAGCTCAAGCCCCAGTACCTTGTCAAAGGTTTCACCCTTGGCTGACAGCATAATAATCGGGACATTGGAATCCTTGCGTATTTCACGGCATACCTGATAGCCATCCATACCGGGCAGCATAAGGTCCAGCAGAATAAGGTTCGGACGGAAAATGATGGCTTCTGTAAGCGCACTTTCACCATCATTTACAATGTGCGTTTCAAAACATTCTTTTGTAAGATAGAGCGAAATAAGCTCCGCTATGTTGTTGTCATCATCTACGATTAGAATTCTTTGCTTTGCAGCCATATAATCCTCCTTTTTTATTTGAAATCAACAATAGTTACGCCGGTTTCTCCCTCCCCGTAAACTCCTAAACGGAAAGCTTTTACATAAGGAGTACGTTTTAACTGGTTGTGAACGGCGTTTCTAAGAGCCCCCGTTCCCTTGCCATGTACTATTCTCACCTGCGGAATTTTGGAAAGATATGCATCATCCAAATATTTATCCAGGTTCATCATTGCCTCGTCAACGGTCTGACCGATAAGATTGAGCTCCGGCGAAATGCTTAAGGTTTTGGACATTTTTATTTTGCCTGCATGGCTTTTGGTATCCGCTAAGCTTTCAGTTTGAATATCCTGTATAATATCAAGGTCCTTCATATTGACCTGTGACCTTAATATCCCCATCTGAACGAACAGGTCACCCTTGGCATTTGGCACAGTGCTGACTGTTCCGTCAAGATTTAACGAGAGCACATGAACTCTTGTTCCAATCTTAAAATCAGAAGCAGTATACTGCTTTGATGATTTTTTGGCGCTTTTTATGGCAAGATGTGCCTCATTCTTTTCTTTCTTCTGGCGAAGGCGGTTACGCTGCTCCTCCATTTCCTTGGCTGTGACACCCTTTTGGTTGAAAATCCTTATCGCTTCGTCGGCGGTATCCTTGGCATCGCGAAGTATCGCGGCGGCCTTCTCGTTGGCATCCTTTAATATCTTGTCACGCTTCTCGTCGATTTTTTCGTTCTTTTCCTGAAGCCGTTTTTTTAATGATTCTATCTCGGATTTATATTTTACTATTTCTTCGCGTTCTTTTTCGATTGTCACACGGCTGTTCTCAAGGTCGGCAATAAGGTCCTCAAAGGCTTTGTCATCACGGTTTATCCGTGCTTTGGCAAAGTTTATGATATCCTCGGACAGACCAAGCTTTCCGGAAATAGCAAATGCGTTGCTTTTTCCGGGTATACCGATAAGAAGCCTGTATGTTGGACTTAAGGTTTCAACGTCAAATTCACAGCAGGCATTTGCAACACCGGACTCTGAAAGCGCATAAAGCTTTATTTCACTGTAATGTGTGGTTGCTATCGTGCGGATTTGCTTTTGACGTAAACTGTCCAGTATTGAAATTGCAAGCGCAGCGCCCTCCGTGGGGTCGGTTCCCGCACAGAGTTCATCGAATAGTACCAGTGAATTACGGTCGGCACTTCGTAAAATGTTGACTATGTTGGTCATATGGGATGAAAAGGTGCTCAGGCTCTGCTCGATACTTTGCTCATCCCCTATGTCGGCAAATATCTCGTTGAAAACTGCAAGCTCAGACCCCTCAAAAGCTGGTATATCAAGTCCGCATTGCCCCATGATGGTGAGAAGACCGACTGTCTTAAGAGTTACGGTCTTGCCTCCTGTGTTGGGACCGGTTATTATAAGTGAATTAAATTCATCGCCGATATATATATCCGTCGGAACCACCTTCTTCGGGTCGATAAGCGGGTGTCTGGCTTTCTTAAAATTGATATATCCCCGGGTGTTTACGAGAGGTCTGCTGCAATTAAACTGCTTGGCGTAAGCTCCCTTTGCAAATATAAAGTCAAGCTCTGTAAGAATTTTATAATCTGTAAGAAGCTCCGACGAATATTGGGCTGCTAACTCACTTAATGCTGCGAGGATTCTTTCAATTTCTTCTTTTTCCTTAAGTGATAATTCCTTAAGTTCATTGTTGAGCTTTACAATTGCCATTGGCTCAATGAAAAATGTTGAACCCGTTGAAGACTGGTCATGAACCATGCCCTGCACCTGGGATTTATACTCAGCTTTCACGGGAACACAGTATCTGCCGTTTCTTGTGGTAATAACACCCTCCTGCAGATAGGTTCTCATTGTCTGTGAATTTATGATATTTCCAAGCTCCGTATGAATCCTCTCGTTGGTATTTTTAATCTGTCTGCGTATGCCCTTTAGGGCTGTGCTGGCTTCGTCGCTCATTTCTTCTTCTGAAATTATACAGCGTTTAATTTCGGAATTAAGAGGAAATAAAGGAGAAAGCTGTGAAAAAAGGCTGTCTAATGAATCAGCCGTCTGCTCACCGACCTCATAATCGGTAGACAATGACTTGCCGTAGCTGCATACACGCGAAACAACATCAAGCGTTGAACTGATTGCCAGAAGTTCAATTTGTGACAGGACACTGCCTATTTCCAATCGTTTTATTGAAATCCGGATGTCCTTGGTACCTGAAAAAGAAATGCCGCCCCTGGCGTATATTCTTGACAGCGCATCATTGGTCCGGTTTAAAGCATCATTTATTTCATTAATATCTGTCATAGGCAGCAGATTTTGGCATAAAGTCCTGCCGCCTTCTGAAGATGCATATGACTTAAGCTGTTCAATTACCTTATCAAACTCAAGTATTTTTAGGGATTTTTTATTCATTAAACTCAGGTTCCCTTCATATAATAATCCACCATTATTGTAAACTATTTATTGAGGTTTAACAAGTTAATATTTACAAGTTTGTAATAGAATGTTCATATTTTGGTTATATAATTAGCACAATTATGTGAGGTGTCTATATGGCAGAGAATAAGGACGAATATAATTTATACACAGAAAAGATAGTGTCAAAACCATGGTTTCGGAGTAAGAAAATTACACAGCTGATAAAGGTTGGCCTGCTGTCCGTGTTTGCGGGTGTGGTAGCAGGGTTGACCTTTCTTTTGGTTATCAGTGCAGGATACTCCGAGCTTGATATAAATAAAGAAGTCTACAATGAGGTTACTATTCCTATGGATGAGGAATTGGGCAGTACTGATGATACCGATGCAAGCGGCACGGATAATCAGGTTCAGCTGCCCGAGGATGCAGAATTAGCCGGTAATAATCAGGGCTCGGAAGAAACAGGGGTAAAGGATGGGAATATTTATGATTATGTGTCCGGTGTGGTTGACGGGATTTTGCCTTCGTATGTCACCGTAACTGCCATTTCCCAGAATGAGGACCCGTTATTTGCAGTTACGCGCAATGAAGCAGATTATCCGGGTGTGATTATAGCGGACAATGGGGTAGAATATCTGATACTTACTGATTATGAGGCGGGCAGCGTCAATTCCCTTGAAGTGGAATTTTATAATGGCATCAGTGTAAATGCGCAGTATGTTATGGCGGATAAGAATGTTAATATAGCCGTGGTTGCGGTAAAACATACGGATATTCCTCTTTCGACCAGAACGGCTATTAAGATTGTAGATATGGGTAATTCATATATGCTTGGCCGCAGCGATATGGTAATTGCAATGGGCAATTTATACGGAATAAATGACGCAATGGATTTTGGCATGGTTGTGAGCACGAAGGAAAATGCCTATGATGCCGACTCCAAGCATGGTCTTGTATACACTAATTTATCTGGCGCTGAGAACAGCAGGGGCTTTATCTTTAATGAAGAGGGTCAGCTAGTAGGCAATATTTATACCGGTATGTCATCGGACAATCTGGTTGCTTACGGGATTTCGGATATCAAGATTAGGATTCAGAACATCAGCAATCAGAAGAGCATAGGATATTTGGGAATTATCGGGCGTGATGTTTCGCAGCAGACAGCAGAAGACTATGATATGCCCGCAGGAGTATTCGTGACTTCGGTGGAAATGAATTCACCTGCATATTTTGCCGGAATATTTCAAGGGGATATTATTGCAGATATTGGTGGCAGAACTATTTCAAATGTGTATAATATTGAGAGGACAATGTGTGAGTTTGAACCTGGCACAGAGGTCGTGGT
The DNA here is from genome assembly GCA_964403785.1 of uncultured Alistipes sp. Classification (GTDB taxonomy): domain Bacteria; phylum Bacillota; class Clostridia; order Lachnospirales; family Lachnospiraceae; genus MGBC120314. The sequence goes on along the minus strand of CAYOHM010000019.1, from coordinate 2,668 downwards.
TACAGTATACAGATATGGGCGGGACGGATATGTTCCGATTGAGTATACCATAACCTTGAAGGAAAAGAATTAGGAGGAATTTTGAGTGTTATGATATATATTGATACACTTAGGGATGGCAGCAGAGTTACGTCAATTTATCTTTGCAAACAGAAGTCGGCAGCGCTTACCAAAACAGGAAAGGAATATGAAAATGTTATTTTGCAGGATAAGACCGGAACTCTGGACTGCAAAATATGGGAGCCTTCATCATCAGGAATAGATGAATTTGAGGTTTTTGACTATGTAGAGGTTACAGGAAGACTCAGCACATTTAACGGAACACTTCAATTGAGTATCGAGAGAGCGAGAAAGTGTTCACAGGGAGAATATGACCCTAAGGATTATCTTCCGGTATCATCCAGAAATATAGATGAGATGTATAGTGAACTCACGGGATATATTAAGAAATTTAGCAATCCATATCTTAAGAAGCTGGGCGAAAGCTTCTTCGTTGAGGATAAAGAATTTATAAAGAAATTCTGTTACAGCTCTGCAGCAAAATCCATTCATCACGGTTTTGTCGGCGGACTGCTGGAGCATACAACGTCAGTTGCAAGGCTTTGCAATACGCTGGCGGATTTTTACCCCGTACTTAATAGAGATTTGCTGGTGCTTTCGGCACTCCTGCATGACATAGGCAAGGTGCGCGAGCTTTCGGCTTTTCCTCTTAATGATTATACTGATGACGGACAGCTTCTTGGACATATTGTTATCGGAATTGAAATGGTTGATGAGAAACTGAGGGATATACCGGATTTTCCGGCTAAGCTTGCGTCAGAGGTTAAGCATTGTATAGTTGCACATCACGGTGAATTTGAATATGGTTCACCTAAGAAGCCGGCACTTATAGAGGCTCTGGTGCTCAGTATGGCGGACAATCTGGATGCCAAGGTTGAGCAGGTTACGGAGATTTTCAATGCTACAACTAACGAGGACTGGCTTGGATATAATAAGCTGCTTGAGAGCAATTTAAGAAAAAGCAGTATTTAATGGGGACTATGGTATGAACAGTGCTTCAAATAAGGAAACAAGTGTTGTTTCTAAGGATGACGTTGTAACGTTGGAAATCGAAGATATAAGTATGGACGGAGAAGGAGTAGGCAAATACAAGGGCTATACATTATTTGTTAAGGATACAATTGTAGGAGACAGGGCAAGGGTTAAGGTTATAAAGACCAAGAAAAACTATGGATATGGGCGATTAGTGGAAATTGAAAAGGCATCGCCTGACAGGATAGCACCCAAATGTCCTATTGCAAGGCAGTGCGGAGGGTGTCAGATTCAGGAAATGTCATATGAAAGCCAGCTTAGGTTTAAACAAAAGCTGGTCGAAAACAATCTTGAAAGAATCGGAGGAATTTTGCCGGGGACTTATGAGATGTATGACATTATCGGCATGGATGAACCGTGGCATTACAGGAATAAGGCGCAGTTTCCGGTAGGCACAGGTAAAAACGGAGAGATAAAGATTGGGTTTTACGCAGGAAGAACTCATTCCATAATAGAAACGGAGAAATGTTATCTGGGTGCTTCTGTGAATGAACAGGTGGTTTTTGCGGTAAGAAGGTGGATGGAAAGCAGCCATATTTTGCCTTATGATGAGGAAAAGCATAAGGGTCTGGTAAGACATATACTTGTACGTCAGGGATTTAAGACGGGCGAGGTTATGGTGTGCCTTGTAATAAATGCCGATAAACTTAAGAAAACCGACACTTTAATTGATGAGCTCGCGGCAATCAAGGGAATGACATCTATTACTACCAGTACCAATACTGACAGGACAAATGTAATTATGGGAAATAAGATTAATCTTCTTTGGGGACGTGAGTATATTGAAGATTACATCGGAAAAATAAAGTACCGTATATCGCCATTGTCTTTCTTTCAGGTTAATCCCGTTCAAACTGAAAAATTATACAATAAAGCACTTGAATATGCGGAGCTTACAGGCAGAGAAAATGTATGGGATTTATACTGTGGGATAGGTACTATCTCACTCTTTCTTGCCGGAAAATGCAAAAAGGTACATGGTGTTGAGATAATTCCTCAGGCTGTTGATGATGCGAAGGAAAACGCACGTATCAATGGTATAGAAAATGCGGAATTTTTTGTGGGAAAGGCAGAAGAAGTGCTTCCTGCATGGTTTCGTGAAGAAGAGAAAAAGACTGGTGCTGCTCCGACAGCGGACGTTATAGTGGTGGACCCTCCGCGCAAGGGCTGTGATAAAGTACTTCTTGATACAATGGTGTCAATGAAGCCGGAGAGGATAGTGTATGTAAGCTGCGACAGTTCAACACTGGCAAGGGATATTGCGTACCTGACCGGTAAGGATTATCAGGTGAAAAAGGTGCAGCCGGTAGACCAATTCGGGCACACGGTGCATGTGGAGACGGTCGTCTTGATGTCAAGGGTTAAAGGAAAATAGGCTCGGGAACCTTTGAAATAAGGTACTTTTTGGTTTTCTACTGCTTCAGGCAGGTGCAATGTCATTAAGTTAAGAAATTTGAACCTTGAAAATTTAATAATAATCCGTAAATCAAAACTTTCTTTTGAAAATACCATTATGGCGGCGATTTCTATGGAGTGCAGTTCTATCAGCAGTGAATTGAAGAAATTTTTTGGATAT
>CAYOHM010000018.1:0-29957 GCA_964403785.1 uncultured Alistipes sp. | reverse complement strand
ATTACCATATCACTTTGTGATATGTACCTTAAAATAAAAAATACGGAAACTCAAGAAATAAAAAAGATATCTCTAAATTTAAAAATATGTTATACTTATTTATATATGATTACCAAATAAATCCTATGTATTCGCAAAACATCTATTTGGAGGATTGGATATGATTTCAACAAAGGCGAGATATGCCATAAAACTTATGATAGATTTGGTGGAACAGACCACACAACAGGAAACCCCCTGCCCTGTTAAGCTTGAAGATATTGCCGCACGCCAGGGCATTTCCAAGAAATACCTTGAAAGCATAGTTAAAATGCTTGTGGCGGGCAAATTAGTTAAAGGTGCCAGCGGAAAGGGCGGCGGATATGTTCTAACCAGAAAACCTGAAGATTATAATGTTTTCGAGGTTATACAGCTCACCGAGGGCTCTCTGTCAACCGTTTCCTGCCTTGAGGAGGATGCAGCCGAATGCCCCCGTGAGAAAGCCTGCAAAACCGTTGCCATGTGGCGGCAATATGATGAGCTGGTTAAGGATTACTTCAGCAAAATATCGTTTGTGGACCTTGCAAACGGGAAACTATAATACCCGTTCTCTCCCACACATTGTTGTAAAATACAGAGGATGCATATTTATATGACGAATCCGTATCCGGCATAGGTACAAAGGTATATTTTCCGGTGGTGTTGCTTACATCCGTAGCTGCTATGAGAACTGCCGTCTGATAATATTGTGTTCCTGCGTCAAGCCACTTCTCAATGTGGTTTTTAAAATCCGTAACCTTATGAAGCTTGTCCTTGCTGTCATCAAATTCAAAGCTGACCGAAAAACTGTCCACAATGTTTTTATCCGCTTTGCTGTAATCATAAACACTGTACTCATAAACACCGCTTCCATTTATTTCGTAAACCGATGATTCCAGTATATAATTATTGCCATCGCTATCGCCCACTATGCTAAACTGCGCATTCTGCGTATGAACAGCGGCAAGTGTTCCTACCTCTATTGAAGAATCACTGTCAGCAGCCGCACCATCAAAGAATTTTATTTCCAGCCTGTAATTATCCGAGCTGACCAGCTTTTCAACCAGGTCACTCGTCAGTGTTTCCTCAGGTGCTGCCCCCAAAAGATAAACCCTAATCTCATCATCTATTTTGTCCTTTGTCAAATCAAGCTTATACGAATTAATCAATGTCGCCTGCGCATAAAAATCATCCGGTGCAGCATCACATGGAATCCAGATGCCATAGTTTCCGTCTTCATCAGTCATCTGAACCATTTTAAAATCCATATAAACATTATCTTTTTTAAATGTCACTCTGACCGTTTGCGTATTTTCACCGGTGGATTGCGCATATTCTATTGCATCCTTTTCGTCCGTAAGATTCAGCAGATAACGAAGGGCATCTTTGGGATTAAAAAGCGGTTCATAAACCTCTCTGTCAGCAATGGCATTTTGGTTAAGAATTTCTCCCAATCCGTTCTGAGTATAATCAATCCATGAGCCGGTAATATTCCCTTCGTCCGAAGCAGGATATGCTTTACAGAAATCTTCATAGGTGTCAATTGCATCAAATACGAGGAGTTCTTCATCTGTCACCTTTGCTTCTCCATCTGCAAGCTTAAAATTAATTTTCTCCTGCCATACAGTAATATGCGGTTCTGAGTTTATCGCATAATAATTTATTGTCACACTTCCTGCCTGTACTTTGACGATATCATAGCAGCTCTTATCCTCCGAGGAAACAGGCCACGGGCTTGACTGACCGAACGTAACCGTTGAACCGTCAATTGTCAAAAGTCCACTCTCCTGCATACTTTTTATTACGTTTTCATCCGAATGTGCAGCAATAAATTCCGCATCACGACTGCAAAATGCCTTTGCCCACCTATCAACAAAGCTCTCGTTCTCATCAACATCTGTTTTGGCATTATTCACGCTTTCCTCATTGGCAGGCTTCACCCTGCTGCCAAATACTGCGATGCCAATGCAGACTATAACTGCCGCTGCTAAGAGCCATACTGCATAATGAAGTTTTCTGTTTACTTTAACCATGTACTTTCCCCCATATTTTATGTATTATAAGTAAAAAGCGGATGCCGTAATATGACATCCGCTAATTGGCTTCAATGCTGATATCTGTATTATTCCTCCACAGATTTCTTTGAATTGAAGTAATCCTCGAAGAGCTTATTGGTAGCATCAAGAGTATCACTGCTGATACTAGGGAGATCCTTTCCCCATGCCTTGGTAGCCTGCTCATAGCCCTTCTTAACTGCTTCCTGCATCTCCTTCATCTTCTCTTCGTCATCACCTGCAAGCGCACTTGCAAAATCAAACAATCTCTGTGATGTCTGCTTTACGCCCCAGTAACCATCCTCAGAAATGTCCTCCTGTGCCTGCTTTTGTGTAGCTGCGTCAACCGTAAAATTACCATCTGCAAGGAATTTCCAGATATCCGTGCTTGAGCCTGCCGCACTTGCCGTACCTGCCTGCTTAGTTATCATCTGCTGCACAATGCTTACAAGCTGGCTCTGTCTTGACTCCTGATCAGCCTTAAGCTGCTGTACCAGTGCTGCACGGTCACTTTCGCTCATCTTATTGATTGAATATGTAGCACTCTTAACACTGCCCTCAGATTTCTCATAAACCACACCTGTCTGTTCTGCCGTGCTCTCGCTGGTCTTAGCGGACTCACTACCGTTCTTAACTGATGATGTGTAAGAATAAGCCTCTGTCTGGGATGTTCCTGAAATTGAATTAACACTCATTATCCTTTTCCTCCTTGATTTATTTTGCAACTCCATTTGCCCTGAAAGATATAATTACACCTTTCAGAGTATATATCGGCAATTACTTTCAATAGTTTATAGTTATTTACTGCTGATTTGCAATAAGCTGCAGAGTAAGGTCATACTTTTGTGCAATTTCTGCTAAAGTACCGTCTGCAATAAGCTCCTTGGTTGCCTCGTTCACCTTCTCGGTAAGATTGCTGTTCTTTCTGAAGCCAATTCCATACTCCTCCACGGAAAGCTCAACGCCATCTACCATGCAAAGATCCGAATAATCCGTGCCGTCACCTACCATAGCTGATGCCAGCACATAGTCAAGTACTGCCGCATCCGAGGTTCCTGCCTTTACCTCCATCAAAGCATCCGTCTGCTTACCTACTGATACATATTGTGCCTTTGAAAGATTTGCATCGTCCTTAATTGCAGACTCACCGGCAGAACCTGCCTCTGCCGCAACACTGCCTCCGGCAAGCGAAGCCGTATCCTTAAACTTATCCGCATTATCCTTCTTAATAACTACCACCTGCATATTCTTGATATATGCATCAGAAAAATCAATATTATCCTTAAGGTCTTCATTAATCGTCATACCATTCCAGATACAGTCAATGTTCTTGGAATCAAGCTCAACCACCTTGGTATCCCAGTTGATTTCAACAAACTCAGGCTCAACCCCAAGCTTGGCGCATACTGCCTGTGCATATTCCGTATCAAATCCGACAAGTGTATTGCTGCTGTCATAGTAGTTCATCGGCTCATAAATTGTAATGCCTATCTTGAGCTTGCCGTTGGATGTAACATAGAAAAGGTCATCCACCACCTCCGACTGTGTGCCTCCTGCATTTGATACAGACGCTGCATTACCTGAACCGCAGCCAATCATTGATACTGCCATGGCCGCCATAAGACCAAGTGCCAAAAATCTCTTTTTCATAATATCTTCCTCCTAATAAAAATAACCCTATGCCGTAATTGTTGTTCCTGTCTTGCCGCTAAGACCATCCTTAGCCTTCTCAAGGTTTGCGATAACAGCTCTGCTGTTCGGGAATGCGGAAACAAAACGAATCGAAGCATCCACCTTAGGGAATGTTGTAGCTGCCGGAAAATGTCCCTCATCAATGTATTGCTTAAGCTCCGACGCAGAAACCTTATCAAATACCCTCTCATCAGGAGTACCCTTTCCAATCGTAAGCCTGTCATATGCAGTAAGGAAAAGGAGTGTATCCGCGCCTATCAGCTCGGCAATCTTAGCTGCTGTATAATCCTTCTCTATAACCGCACTTGCACCCTTTAACCTGGTACCCTGCTGAAGCACAGGAATACCGCCTCCGCCGCCTGCAATTACTATCTGCCCGGCATCAAGAAGTGCCCTGACTGCCTCGATTTCATATATATCAATCGGCTGCGGAGCTGCAATAAGCCTTCTAAACCTTCCCAGTTCTTCCTCCACAACGTAATTGCCCTTATTCTCTTCAGCCTCAGCCTCCTCTTTGGTCATAACACGTCCGATTACCTTGGTAGGATTGCTGAATGCCGAATCAAACGGGTCAACCCTCACCTGCGTAACAACCGTTGAAACAGTCTTATATATCCCTCGGTTTAATAACTCGGTACGAATGGCATTCTGAAGATCATATCCGATATATCCCTGGCTCATTGCACCGCAAAGTGACATAGGTGCAACAGTATATCTTGAATCAAGTCTTGCGAACTCCGTCATTGCAGTCTGAATCATACCCACCTGCGGTCCGTTGCTGTGTGTGATGACAATTTCGTACTTAGCCTCAACAAGATCTGCAATAGCTACCGCTGCTTTTTTTACATTGGTCTGCTGCTCGGGAAATGTCTCTCCAAATGCATTTCTTCCAAGTGCTACAACAATTCTCTTATTTTCCATAAATTATGCCTCCGATCTAAGGTTACAATAAAAACCCGATTATCCTTGTACCATTATAATTGATTTACAACAAAAATACAAGAATATCGGGTCATCATTTAGATTTCGTTTAGTTTTTTAAGAATTAATCCGTGCGCCTTCTGTCTAATTTCTTCGCAATCATCATTCCTATTCCCTGCAGAATCTGCACCAGAACTACAAGCACTATAATTGTGATAATCATTATATCCGCCTGATAACGATAATAACCATATCTGATTGCAATATCACCCAATCCGCCGCCGCCTACAACTCCTGCCATTGCAGAATAGCCCAGTATCGTGCCGGTGGCAATCGTAACGCCTACAAGCAGTGATGTTCTGGCCTCCACCAGAAGAACTCTTGTAACAATCGTAAAGGTGCCTGCTCCCATGCTCTGCGCCGCTTCAATCACACCCTTATCCACTTCCTTAAGTGATGACTCAACCATACGAGCAATAAACGGTGCCGCCGCTATTGTGAGAGGAACAATTGTCGCTGCCGTACCATAGCTTTTGCCTACAACCAGCTTAGTAAGGGGCATCACCAGAATCAGCAGAATAAGGAAGGGGATACTTCTCGTGATGTTTACGATACAATCCAAAAGCTTATAAATGACTGCATTGGGCTTTATGCCCTCCCTGTCACTTATCGTAAGCACAATTCCCATTGGAAGTCCGATTACATAGCCGATTAATGTTGAAATTAATGTCATCATAAGTGTACTTCCGGTCCCTTCAATCAGCATATTTACCACTGTTTCACTCAGCATAGCCCGTAACCTCCTCTACTCCCAGATTCTTTTCTTTAAAATACGCAACTATTTTGTCTGCAATTTCCTGTGAATCAGGAAGCTGCAGTATCATTTCACCCTCAGCATTTCCGTTAATCGTCTTGGTGTCCGCATACAAAATATTAACCGGAGTCTTATATTCAAGAATAATATTGCCTATAATCGGTTCAAATGCCGATTTACCGTCAAAGGTTACTCTTACCTTACGTTTTCCGGTCATCAATGCGACATGCGCAGCTCCCGACAGAACAAGCTTCTTAGCTGCTTCTGTCTTGGGTGAACGGAACAATTCCTCAACAGTGCCGGTTTCCGCAAGATTTCCGTGTTCAAGCACTGCAACCCTGTTGCAAATTTCCTGAACCACAGCCATCTCATGAGTAATTACAACAATTGTAATGCCATACTTCTGATTAATTTCCTTTAAAAGTGAAAGAATGGATTTGGTGGTCTGCGGGTCAAGCGCACTTGTTGCCTCATCACAAAGAATTATCTGAGGATTGGTTGTAAGAACCCTGGCTATGGCAACACGCTGTTTTTGACCTCCGGAAAGCTGCGCCGGATATGCCTTAGCCTTGTCACTTAAGCCTACGGTTTCAAGAAGCTCCAATGCACGCTTTCTTGCCTGTGACCTTTTAACGCCTGCTATTTCCATCGGAAAACATATGTTATCCAGAACATTTTTCTGCATAAGAAGATTAAAATGCTGGAAAATCATTCCAATATTCTGTCTTGTTTTACGAAGTTCTTTATCTGTCAGGCTTGTAAGGCTCCTTCCATTTACAAATACCTCTCCGGATGTCGGTTTTTCCAAAAGATTAAGGCATCTGACCAATGTACTTTTTCCTGCTCCTGACAAGCCAATAATTCCAAAGATATCTCCCTTTGCAATTTCAAAGCTTATGTCATTGGCTGCATTTACCTGACCGTTTTTTGTTGAAAACGTTTTATGCAAATGTTCGACTCTGATAATCGGTTCCATACTTTTCCCCCTGCTATGTGAAGAATTTCAATATTGTCTTAAGCTCAATTTTGTAAAGATACTTCTGTATAATAACATATCCGCAGACAAATTACTATCTGCGGATATGTTTTTAAGGTTTTTATTCAGATAATAAAATTAATCCTCAAAAGGAACTACTGCACCGTCATATGTTTCCTTGATGTAGTTCTTGATTGTATCGGACTTTAATACCTCAACAAGTGCTTTGATTCCCTCGTTGTTCTCATTGCCTTCCTTGACTGCAATGATATTAACATAGGTCTTGGCAGCCTCTGAATCAGAAAGCTCATATGCAACTGCATCCTTGCTTACTGAATAACCTGCCTGAAGTGCATAGTTACCATTTAATACTACAAATGCTGCTTCACCTGTTACTCTTGAAACCTGTGCAGCCTCAAGCTCAACAATCTTAATATTTACATTGTAGCTCTCAATATCATTTACTGTTGCTGTTAAGCCAACGCCATCCTTCAATTTGATTATTCCGTTATCCTGTAATAAAAGAAGGGCTCTTGCCTCATTTGTTGTATCGTTAGGAACTGCAATCTCATCACCGTCTGCAAGATCTGATAAGCTGCTCTTTGTTCCCGGATAGATACCAAATGGCTCATAATGGATACCGCCTGCATTTACAAGATGTGTACCCTGCTCAGCATTGAACTCATTAAGGTAAGGAATATGCTGGAAATAGTTGGCATCCATCTCACCACTCTCAACCACGTTATTTGGCTGAACATAGTCTTCAAATTCTGTTACCTCAAGATCCCAGCCCATCTCTGCGAGAATTGGCTTTGCCTGTGCAAGAATCTCTGCATGTGGTGTTGTAGAGGCTGCAACCTTAATTACACCCTTGCTCTCTGCTGCTGTTGTTGTTGCATCACTTGAACCTGCAGCACTTCCTGATGTTGCAGCGTCACTTGAACCGCATCCTGCAAGCACCGATAATGCTAATGTGAATGCTGTTACTACTGTTAATAATTTTTTCATAACTTTACTCCTCCTGTTCCTTTTGGATACAATCGGCACAAAACTAGTTCCGTGCCATATTTTTTAATCATACTAAGTCGATATGATTACTTTGTCAATATGTTTTTATAAAAAAATTGTATAAATTTTAGTACACAACTAATTTTATGGCTTCATAAAATTTGTGCCTCACAAATACAAAAGAGCCGTGACTAATCACAGCTCCTTTATCCAAATACAATGAACTCCGTCATTTTATGCTTTTCTGATATGTCTTATCCTTGTCTTGCCATTTCCTTCATCATTCTCCTCATCATCCGAAGCCTCGTCATTCTTATGAGCAATCGAGTAGAAGAAATGATATGTAAAATCAACTAAATAGCTTAATACAAGGGCTACACTTGCAAAAATAACAAACTTATCATTAAGTGACATTACAAAGTTTTCAACGCGAACATTGAGAATCCTGAAAATAAATAATGCCAGAAATCCCCACGCAATTGTGCTCTCCAGACACAGTACACCCTTGTAGTTATACTTTTTGTCCGTGTAATCCCACCAAACCTCACCAAAAAGCTTATTCATAACAACTGCTGTTAAATATTCGAATATAGTTGCGCACACCGCACCCAAGAGATAAATCAAAATATTGCTGTCCATCACAGGCTTAAAAATATTAAATGCAATAAAAGTGCCAAACCCGTAAATCACACAGAACGGAAGCTTTGCGAAGCCACGATTCTCCCATCTTCCCTTCTCCTTACGGATAACAACACATTCCATAGCCCATCCGAAAAAGCTGTATATAAAAAACCAAACTACGAAATGGCTTATATCCATTCCGTGAAAATAGTATCCAAACACTAGCATCACCCATTCAATTATTAGTACACACAACTAAATTATAATGCATTGCTGCATAATATGCAAGCTACAATCCAAATAATTCTTTTATTGTATATTCAACTCGCTCACAGCTTCCATAAGCAATTTTCTTAAGCTCATCCTTAGCTGTCTGCATCGCATATCCGCGCCCCACAGCACCGAACATGCCCATATCATTGAAGCTGTCGCCAAAGGCAATTGCTTCTTCCTTCCTGACATTGAAAAGCTTCATCAATTCAGTGATGCCAACGCTTTTATTCACTCCCGGCGCCGCAAATTCCAGCCACTCATTCGATGAATAAATAACCTCAAAATCCTTTGACCACTTGTTAAGGAAATACTTTTCAACGCATGAGATACCTCTTTTATTATAAATACCAACCTTGAGATAATCCTCTCCGATATTTTTGAATGTATTTATAACATTTACATTGTTAAAACAGGTTTCACGAATCTTAAGATCATAGGCTTCATCCTTCGGTTTCATGTATGCAATAAATTCTCCATAGACCAGAAATTCACAGTCCGGCTTCATCTCAACATCATAAAGAAGCTCCTCTGCTTTATCCCTGTCCATGGATATTTTGCTTACATTCTTTCCCTGGTACACCGTAAGCGCGCCGTCACTGCACACAAGCGCAATCTTATCCATCACGGGCTCAAAAAGATGTTTTAGCTCGCAATACGGGCGTCCGCTGGCAATTACAAAATGGACACCCCTATCGCTTAATCTGTTTATAACCTCAAAAACATCTTCATTTATCCCCTTTTCGCTGTACGGGAGAATTGTTCCGTCAACGTCGCTGGCTATAAATTTAATCATATTGACTTCTCCAATGTGGTTCTGATTGCCTTAATAAATTCTTCGCTGTTAAGTGCAACAGGGTTAGGAAGCTTCGTGATGATTGCAAGATCATTTGTCATCTGCCCACTCTCAATTGTATCAATGCATGCCTTTTCAAGCTTATCGGCAAAAGCAGAAAGCTGTGGCAGATTATCCAGCTCGCCTCTCTTTCTTAAAGCTCCAGTCCAAGCATAAATAGTTGCGATAGGATTTGTAGATGTCTTCTCACCCTTTAAATACTTGTAGTAATGTCTTTGTACTGTTCCGTGAGCTGCTTCGTACTCATAATAACCATGAGGCGAAACAAGTACCGATGTCATCATCGACAATGAGCCAAATGCAGTTGCCACCATATCGCTCATTACATCTCCGTCATAATTCTTGCATGCCCAAATATATCCGCCTTCTGAACGAATAACTCTAGCCACCGCATCATCAATTAATGTGTAGAAATATGTAATATTAGCCTCTTCAAACTTTTTCGCATACTCTTTATCGTATATCTCCTGGAAAATATCCTTAAAGGTATGATCGTATTTCTTGGAAATTGTGTCCTTGGTAGCAAACCAAAGGTCCTGCCTGGTGTCAAGCGCATAATTAAAGCAGCTTCTTGCAAAGCTCTCAATCGAATCGGTAAGATTATGCATACCCTGTACGATACCAGGTCCCTTGAATTCATGAATAAGCTCGCGTGTCTGTGTTCCATCCTCGGCTGTATATACAATCTCTGCCTTACCTGCACCCGGAATCTTCATTTCAGAGCCCTTATAAACATCACCATAGGCATGTCTTGCGATTGTGATAGGCTTTTTCCAGTTTGAAACATATGGTTCAATTCCCTTTACTATAATCGGAGCTCTAAAAACAGTGCCATCAAGAATTGCTCTTATTGTCCCGTTAGGGCTCTTGTACATTTCCTTAAGATTATATTCCGTCATACGGGCTGCATTCGGTGTTATGGTTGCACACTTGACAGCTACGCCGTACTTTTTGGTTGCCTCGGCTGAATCAACAGTTACCTTATCATCCGTAGCATTCCTGTTTTCAAGGCCAAGGTCATAATACTCTGTCTTCAAATCAATAAATGGTAATAAGAGTTCATCCTTAATCATCTTCCAAAGAACCCTTGTCATTTCATCTCCGTCCATCTCAACTAATGGAGTTGTCATTTTAATCTTTTCCATTTCATATCCTCCTGTGGCATTTACATAAGCAAACTTGTTTATATTTTATAATAAAATAAACGATTTGTAAATCATACAATGGCTAAAGTACAAAAAAGGCGGTGAATCCTCGCCGCCCTTTGCTTATCAGTAAATATATAATTATAATTTTACAGTTTAAATCTCTGTACATGCTCTTTGAGGTCATTGCTGGTATCAAGAAGGTTGCCTATCTCTTTTGAGCAATCATTTACAAGCTCAAGCACATTTTCCATACTTGCACTGGTTTCCTGTGTTGCAGCAGCATTCTGTTCCGTAACCGATGTAAGGTTTAAAACTGAAATTGAAACTACATCCTTAACTCTCATCAGTTCTTCTGCCATTCCGTCAATCTGCTCGCTTACGTTCTTTACATTATCCATCAAATCATACAATGACTTGAATGCCTTAACTGTTGCAGAAAGTGTTGCCATTTCCTCATGAAGATCCTGTTCAGCCTCATTCATCTTCTGAACTGAATTCTCAGCATCGGAAAGAAGTACATTTACGGAATTATCTATCACATTGACACCATTAGAGCTCTCATCACTGAGCTGTCTGATTTCGTCAGCTACAACTGCAAAGCCCTTTCCTGCCTCTCCGGCTCTTGCTGCCTCAATATTGGCATTGAGAGCAAGGAGATTGGTCTGGCTTGCAATACCCGCTATCATTGATACAGCCTCTTTAATATCCTGTGCTGATTCATTAGTCTTAAGTGTCTGCTGCTTAACTATATTAATTGCATTCTGGGTGTTCACTGAAATGTTCTCAAGTCCCTTGATATCCTTAAGCATTGTATCAGCCTTATCCGTAAGTTCCTTTACAACATCCCTTAAAGTGCCAACCATATTCTTTTCATTCTGGATAATATCTTCAAGCTCTTTAACCTTGGTGCTTACAACCTCAGCATCATGTGACTGTGCCGTAGCTCCGCTTGCTATTTCATCCACTGCCTGCTCTATATTGGCAATGCTCTGCTCAATTTCCGTAAACTTGTCCTTGAAATTCTCACTGCATTTATTAACAGAAAATGCTGAATTATTAACATCCGAAATCATTTCCTTAAGCGAGTCAACCACATACTGCAGTGAATTAGCGATTGCACCGAGCTCATCCTTACGTGCTAAGAGCTTTTCGTTAGCACGAATCTGCAAATTGCCTTCTGCAACCATCTCAAGATCATACTTAACCTTGTTGATAATCTTCACTATCGTCCTTACAATGATATATGAAATGATAAGTGAAATCAGCATAAGTATAACTGATTCGATAATAGTCGCACCGATTGATTCAGAGAAAACACCTGAAAGCTGTGTCTCCATATCATCCATCTCTGCCTGCATATCGTCAGTGTAGTTACCAGTGGTAACAACCCACCCCCAAGGTTCAAACAGCTCCGAATATGCGAGCTTAGGCGCAATAGTAACACCATCTGATTTGGTAAAGTAAAATTCGTTATAACCTCCACCTGCAAGTGCAGACTTCATAATGTTCTGTATAATCATTACACCATTCTGGTCTTCAAGATTATAACGGTTATTGCCTTCATTCTGAGGAAGTATCGGATGCATTACAAGTATGTAATCCGTATCATCTATCCACATATATCCGCTGCCATCATCTCTGTAACGCATATTACGGATAGTTTCCTTGGCGAGGTATTGAGCCTCCTCCAGCTTATATGTGCCTGCCTCATATTCATCATAATAATACTGAATAATTGCTATTGATGCCTGAACCTGGGACTTAATCTCCGTCTTATAGCCCTCCATCATAGCATTGTCATAGTCATCAACGGATGTCTTTTCGATTTTCTTCAAGGTGATTCCGTTCGTCAACGCCAGTGTAAGAATTGTTACAAATGTGACCAGGCCGATTAAAGCCGTAACAAGAATTGTAAGACCCTTCTTTTGTTTATTTTGGCTGATATTAATTGCATCTTTGGTTGTATTGTCCATATACTCGTACCCTCCATATATATTTTTCTGTGTTGTGCAATTTATGTATTTTGCAACCTCCGCTGCCTCTATTATACACCTTACCAGTATGTAAATTCAATGGTGTTATTGATTTTATTTTACTGTTTTTGCCGTGCCGTATTTAACACAAAATCGACTTCGTTCCTCACAAGCTCGGATTCTTTTTCGTAGGTCGCAGCTTTTATTTCCTGTGCTGTTTTTTCATCTATCAGATTTCTCAAAATCACTGAATGATTTTCAACAGGAATATACGCCGTCTTATTTCTGTCCGTTACGGAACGCAGTCCGTAGTATGTAATTACCTGTCCGTTTTGCTGTGTAAGGTTAGTTATCTCTTCAATACGGCATACGCCTATTGCCTCACTGAAAATAATATCCTTTTTATGAAAAATTTCGTTTTCCTGCATTTTCTTAACCCGCTTTCACTTCTGCTTACAATAAGCCAAGAAATTCTTTTACATCTTGAAGCTTTTTAAGTGCCTCAACCCTGCCAATCTGATATACTCTTTCAAGTTCATCCGGATTCTTTGTCATGCTGCCGATTTCCAATGCCTTCGGAGGTCTTATGACAAATATTTTTCGTGATTTTTCCTGCTCGCGAACATATTCCACCGTTTCATTATACCTTATATGGCGGTTTGCCATAGCTCTTAACATTCTGGGATAATCCTTCAAAAGCAAATCTGCTGCCGGCATAAGCCTGTTAGGCTCTTTGACATAATCTGCGGGCTGTGTCAGGATAACCACATTACGGTCATATCCCTTATGTTCAAGGAATCTAAGCGGAATGGAATCACCCACACCGCCGTCCAGCAGCTTTCTGTCACCGACTTTAACAACCCTGGATACTATCGGTATGGACGCAGATGCACGCATCCACAATATATCCTCATCGCCTCCGTCGGTACATTTATGATAAACTGCCTTTCCGGTTTCAACATCAGTACAAACCACATAAAACTCCATAGGATTTTGAGCAAAAGCATCCGCATCGAAAATATCAAGTTTGCGGGGGAGCTCATTATAGCAAAACTCCTCATCATACAGATTTCCGGTTTTTATAAGGCTTTCAAAACTTCCGTAGCGTTTATCGGAACAGTATTTTTTATTATATCTAAGTCCCCTTCCAATCTGATGTGATTTATAATTGCAGCCAAAAACTGCTCCTGCCGATACCCCCGCAGCGCCGTCAAACTCTATATCATTCTCCATAAAAACATCAAGCACACCGCAGGTAAACATACCACGCATTGCTCCGCCTTCCAAAACAAGTCCCTTTTTCATAATTAAGTACAAATCCTCCACTATATCTCCTGCAATACATAGATTTTACAGCAAATTCAGCAAGCTTACAAGCTATTTGCCAAATAGAATTTTTTATGTTATCATTTTGTATATATGTCACATTAATGAAAGGATTTCAAAATGATCAGTGCAAATAACGTAACGTACAGAGTAGGAAAAAAAGCTCTTTTCGAGGACGTAAATATTAAATTTACAGAGGGGAACTGTTATGGTCTTATCGGTGCAAACGGTGCCGGTAAATCTACTTTTCTTAAGATTCTTTCCGGTCAGCTTGAGCCAAGTAAGGGAGATATCTCTATAACACCGGGACAGCGTCTCTCATTTCTTGTGCAGGACCATTTCAAATATGACGAATATGTTGTACTTGACACCGTAATGATGGGAAACGCAAGATTATACGAAATTATGAAGGAAAAGGACTCCATATACGCAAAGGAGGACTTTACCGAAGAGGATGGAATCAAGGCAAGTGAGCTGGAGGCTGAATTTGCAGGAATGAACGGCTGGGAGGCTGAGTCGGATGCCGCACAGCTTCTTAACGGACTTGGCATTGACACTTCTCTGCACTACAAATTAATGAAGGACTTAAACGGAAGTGAAAAGGTCAAGGTGCTTCTTGCACAGGCACTTTTCGGCAACCCTGATATTCTCCTGCTGGATGAGCCTACTAACCATTTGGACTTAGATGCTATTGCATGGCTTGAAGAATTTCTTATTAATTTTGACAATACAGTCATCGTGGTATCACATGACCGCTACTTCCTGAATAAAGTATGTACCCAGATAGCAGATATCGACTATGCCAAAATTCAGCTCTATGCCGGCAACTATGATTTCTGGTATGAATCAAGCCAGCTCCTCATCAAGCAGATGAAGGAAGCTAATAAGAAGAAAGAAGAAAAAATCAAGGAATTACAGGAATTTATCCAGCGATTTTCTGCGAATGCATCAAAGTCAAAGCAGGCAACCTCCAGAAAACGTGCTCTTGAAAAAATCGAGCTTGATGACATCCGTCCTTCGAGCCGTAAATATCCGTACATTGATTTCAGACCGGCAAGAGAAATAGGAAATGAGGTCCTTTCAGTATCCAACATTTCCAAAACCATTGATGGCGTAAAGGTTCTTGATAATATTTCATTCATCGTAGGACATGACGATAAAATTGCTTTTGTCGGCTCTAACGAGCTTGCCACCACTACCCTTTTTAAGATTCTTGTCGGCGAATTGGAGCCGGACGAGGGAAGCTACAAATGGGGCGTTACAACAAGCAGTGCTTATTTTCCTAAGGACAGCGGTGCTGAGTTTAACGGAGATGAAACCATTGTTGAATGGCTGACGCAGTACTCACCTGACAAGGACACCACCTATGTGCGCGGTTTCCTTGGAAGAATGCTTTTTGCAGGTGATGACGGCGTTAAGAAGGTTAAGGTATTATCCGGCGGTGAAAAGGTACGTTGTCTTCTCTCCAAAATGATGATTACCGGTGCTAATGTTCTGATTCTTGATGAGCCTACCAACCACCTTGATATGGAATCAATTACAGCTCTTAACAACGGACTTATTAAGTTCCCGGGAGTATGCTTGTTTACCTGTCATGACCACCAGTTCGTACAGACAACGGCTAATCGTATTATGGAGATTGTTCCAAGCGGACAGCTCATTGATAAGATGACTACCTATGATGATTACCTTGAAAGCGACGAAATGGCAAGAAAGCGCCAGGGCTACGCACAGGCAGAAGCCGAGGACGAGCTTTCAGAGGAATAAAAGCTATTCATACGAAATGAGGAATAATTTTGGATTTTGTAGATTTGCATGTCCACTCAACAGCCTCGGATGGAACTCTGACACCATCTGAGGTCGTTTGTCTGGCAAAGGAAATGAATTTAAAAGCGATGGCTCTCACTGACCATGACACCGTTATGGGTATAAGTGAAGCAGTGGAGGCCGGCAAAACATACGGCATTGAGGTAATACCCGGAATTGAAGTTAGCAGCTCCTATGAAAATAAAGAAATACACATTGTTGGTTTATTTGTGGACTATCAGAATCCGGACTTCTTAAAAACACTTGCCCGTATACGTGCTACCCGAGATGCGCGTAATGAACAAATGTCCCAAAAATTTGCCGAAATCGGAATTGACGTACCTGTTTCAGAGCTTAAAAAGGTATATCCCGAAGCAGTAATTACCAGAGCCCACTTTGCATCATACCTATACGAGAAGGGAATTGCATCATCAGTCAAGGATGCTTTTGACAGATGGCTGAATGACCGTGGTCCCTGCTTTGTTCCCAGATATAAGATATCAGGTGACGAAGCCATTAAGCTTATACATTCAGTTGGCGGTATCGCAATACTCGCCCATCCGATTCTCTACCACATGAATGACAAAAGCCTTGCACAAATGGTATCTCAGTTATCAGAAAACGGTCTTGACGGCATTGAAGCAGTGTACTCAACGTACTCAGAAAGCGATGAGCGTCAAATCCGCCGTTTAGCCAAAGAAAATAATCTGCTGCTATCCGGCGGTTCAGATTTTCACGGTGCTAACAAGCCTTCAATAAGACTGGCAGTCGGTCATGGCAATTTAAGGGTTCCGTATGAGTTTTTAGAAAACATAAAAAATAAACGCCCGTAATAAAGAGGTCTCAATTCACAGCCCCTTATATTTACGGACGTTTATTAATTATCCCGCAAGCTTCATGCCTATTTTCCCACAAATCATATAAAAAACAAAAAACATCCAATTGTCCCTGAAAATATAAAACGCACCTAAAAAACCATATACGATAATAACATATATCATAAAGACAATCTCACTGTATATCAGAAAAATATTACTTTCATAATCAGCATCCAGCTTAAACAAATATCCAAACAGCAGAAAACCGATGGGCTGGAATATAAAGAAGCCTTCATACCTTGGTCCAAACTTCAGCCCCAGCTTTGCAAAAAACATATTTGCAAGCCTCGGTGCAAGAAAATAATATATTATCCAATCTAAAGTAAAGCCGATATATCTGAATGGGATTTTTAGTATTTCCTGATGTCCGATGTCGGATTCAAAATGTATCCTGTAATTCTTTCCGAATACCTTGATGCACATTACATCTTCCTCGGTCATTATAAATTTTTCTTCCCACTCCAAAAAGGCTTTTTCCTTTTCACGATATTTTTCTTTTATATTATCCATGAAATCAAATATCATTATTTTTATGCCTCATCTATCGCCTTGCCGATGTCATGCCTCATATATTTATTTTCAAAATCAATCCACTCCGTAGCTTTATAAGCATTTGCACGTGCAGCCTTAAGGTCCTTTCCCGTTGCCGTCACGCCAAGCACACGTCCTCCGTTTGTCACAATACCTTTATCCGTCAATTTACTTCCCGCATGGAATACGAAGTAATCGTCCCTGTCCTTAAAATTCTCAAGACCATTGATAACAAACCCCTTTTCGTACTTTTCAGGGTAACCGTCGGATGCAAGGACAACACAAACTGCAGCATTATCTTCAAACTGAAGGTCAATCTTATCAAGAGTTCCGTCAATACATGCTTCAAATACTTCAACGATATCATTCTTCATTCTCGGAAGAACCACCTGTGTCTCCGGATCACCGAAACGTGCATTATATTCCAGCACCTTAGGACCATTTGACGTGAGCATAAGTCCAAAAAAGATAATTCCCTTAAATTCTCTTCCCTCTGACTGCATAGCATCCACAGTTGCCTGATATATGTACTTCTTGCAGAACTCGTCAACCTCCGGCGTATAAAACGGGCTTGGCGAAAATGTTCCCATACCGCCAGTGTTAAGACCCTGATCACCATCTTTGGCTCTCTTATGGTCCTGAGCAGAGGTCATAATCTTTATTGTCCTGCCGTCAACAAAGGACAATACCGAAACTTCACGTCCCGTCATAAACTCTTCAATAACAATGGTATTTCCCGAATCTCCGAACTGCTTATCCACCATTAAAGTCTTAACGCCCTCTTCTGCCTCTTGTCTGGTATTGCAGATAAGAACACCTTTTCCGAGCGCAAGTCCATCAGCCTTAAGAACAATGGGCATATCCGCTGTTTTAAGATATTCAAGTGCCGCCTCAGGGGAATCAAAATTCTCATATGCAGCAGTCGGTATGTTATATTTCTTCATAAGGTCCTTGGAAAACGCCTTAGAGCCCTCTAAGATTGCCGCATTTTTTCTTGGTCCGAACACCCTAAGTCCCTCTGCCTCAAAGGCATCAACAATACCTCCTACCAAAGGATCATCCATGCCGACCACGGTAAGATCAATCTCCTTTTCCTTAGCAAATGCAACAAGCTTATCAAACTCCATTGCACCGATGGGGACACATTCTGCAACCTCAGCAATTCCCGCATTTCCAGGTGCACAATAGATTTTATCAACTTTTTTACTTTTTGAGATTTTCCAACAAAGCGCGTGCTCTCTTCCGCCGCCGCCAATAACGAATACTTTCATGTGTAATTCTCCTTTATATTGTGATGATGTCAGGCTATTACAGGCTTTATTCGACAAAAAAAGCTACTGCAATTGCTCCCGGACCTGCATGCGTACCTATGACACAGCCAATAGAATTGATTGGCAGTTCATCGGTTCTGCCTTCGTATATATAGCTGAAATCAGCAATGTATTTTTGCAGTAAATTATCTGAAAGCCCGCTGTATGCAAGTGCATACGGCTTATCAAAGCAAATTCCGCCCTCTTTTTCAATGAGTTCCGTAAGCTTATTATTGGCTGCTTTACTGCCTCGCGCCTTACCTATTACCGCAACTTCTCCGTTTTCTATCGCAATAACCGGTTTTATCGAAAGTACATTAGCTGCCGCGGCTACTACCGCAGATACACGCCCGCCGCGTTTTAAATATTCCAGCGTATCAAGTAATGCTATGAGCCTTACCTTCTTCTTCTCACATTCAAGTATATCAACAATTTCCTGCTGTGTTTTTCCTTCATTTACAAGTTTTACAGCCATTCTTACAAGAATCTGCTGGCCAACACAGACATTTTCAGAATCTACAACACTGATGCAATCCTCATAATCCTCTGCCGCAATCCTTGCACTTTGGTATGTACCGGAAAGCTTTGATGATAAAGTAATACATATTGCAGTATCTGCATTTTCCTTTATCTTCTTATATGCCTCCTCAAACTCAAGCGGCGGAATCTGACTGGTTTTGGGAAATACATCCGTCTCTATCAGCTTTTGAAAGAACTCATCATGACCCAGTGTCACACCGTCAAGGTACTCCTCCTCGCCAAAAAAAGTTCTAAGCGGAAGCACAATAACTCCTAATTTGTCCGCATCACCGATTTGAAAATCGCAAGCTGAATCCGTAATAATTTTGATACTCATTTTTCCTCCAAGGTCAGTGCTAATCAAGCTCACCGTTTGCAATCATATTAATTGCCTGCGGCAAAATCTTCCATTCAGCCTGTTCCATAACTCTTTTCTGAAGTATTTCGGGTGTGTCATCCTTTTCGACATAAACGGCCTTCTGCAGAATAATAGGTCCTGTATCCATTCCGGAATCAACAAAATGCACTGTTGCACCGGTGACCTTAACTCCACGCGCAAGGGCTGCCTCATGAACCTTAAGCCCGTAAAAGCCCACTCCGCAGAAAGACGGAATAAGCGAAGGATGAATGTTAATAATCCTCCTTGCGTATTTTGTTACAAGCTGCTCCGGAATCTTAACCAAAAAGCCCGCCAGAACGATTAAATCCACGCCATACTCATCTATCTTTGCAAGCAGCGCTTCATTGAACTGCTCACGGTCCGCATAGCTCTTAGGCGATATGCAAAGTGCGTCAATGCCGGCATTTTTTGCGCGTTCAAGCGCATAAGCGCCCTCATTATTGCTTATAACCACCTTAATCTGTGTATTGGTTATCGTCTTATCGGCGATTGCATCAATTATTGCCTGAAGGTTTGTTCCGCCTCCGGAAACCAAAACCGCAATCCTTAACATACGGTAACTCCCTTCTCGCCGTCAACTATCCTGCCAACAACATAAGCCTTATCTCCTGCTGCCTCAATGGCTTTAATGGCGGCATCTGCCTCCTTAGGGTCAACGGCAAGTACCATACCAAGACCCATATTGAAGGTGTTATACATCATATGTTCTTCGATATTACCCTTGCTTGCCAGCAATTTAAATATAGCAGGAACCTCATAAGAATCCTTACTGATTTCAGCCCTTTTGCCCTCCGGCAACATTCTAGGAATATTCTCATAAAAACCGCCGCCGGTTATATGGCTGCAGCCCTTAACTTTAACACCTGCATTCTTAACTGACTTTAAAGCCTTAACATAAATTCTTGTCGGAGCAAGCAAAGCTTCACCAAGTGTCTTACCTAATTCATCATAGTATGTATTAAGTCCCTCCTTGGTAAGCTCCTTCTCAAATACCTTACGAACAAGAGAAAAACCGTTGCTGTGTACGCCGGATGAAGCAATGCCGATGAGCGTATCTCCTGCCGCAATTGTTTCCCCTGTAATAATATCCTTCCTGTCAACCACACCTACAGAAAATCCTGCAAGATCATAATCCTCCTCAGGCATAAGTCCCGGATGCTCGGCTGTTTCTCCGCCTATAAGCGCACATTCTGACTGTTTGCAGCCCTCAGCCACTCCGCCCACGATTGTAGCAATCTTTTCCGGTACATTCTTGCCACAGGCAATGTAGTCAAGGAAAAACAGTGGTTCACCGCCGGCACATGCAACGTCATTTACACACATTGCTACCGCATCAATACCGATTGTGTCATGCTTATCCATAATGATTGCAAGCTTAACCTTAGTACCGCACCCATCCGTTCCTGAAAGAAGAACAGGCTCCTCCATATTCTTAATTCCTGCCATTGAAAACGCGCCGGAAAAACCTCCGAGACCGCCAAGCACCTCCGGTCTCATTGTTCCCTTAACTGCTGCCTTCATCAGCTCAACTGACTTGTAGCCTGCTTCTATATCCACACCTGAACTCTTATAATCCATTTTCTTATCTCCTATATAATGTTATAATCAATTTTCTGCTTTATGGCACAGATATACGGTTATTTTTCCATATATTTCTTGTAGCCAACCTCCTGCAGCTTAGCATCCTTTGCCTGAACACTTTCCTTAAGCGACTTTGTGTAATCCTTAAGCTTATTAAGGAGCTGCTCATCACTTGTAGCAAGTATTTTAGCCGCAAGAAGACCTGCATTAGCTCCGCCGTTAATCGCCACGGTTGCAACCGGAATACCTGAAGGCATCTGCACGATTGAGTAAAGCGAATCCCTTCCTCCAAGAGACGTTGTATGCATCGGAATACCAATAACCGGCATAGGGAAAATTGCCGCACACATTCCCGGCAGATGTGCCGCCATTCCTGCGCCCGCAATAATTACTTTAAAGCCCTTCTCCTCGGCAGTCTTAGCGTATTCAAAGAAAACATCCGGCTCTCTGTGAGCTGAAATAATCGTCATCTCATAAGAAATACCAAGTTCCTCCAAAATATCTGCTGCTTTAGCCATAATCGGCATATCTGAGTCACTACCCATTACAATTCCTACTTTTGCCATTGTTGCATCTCCTTTTATAAAGCTCATATACGATTATTATATTATATTGGCTTTTGAATGTAAAGAATGGAAATTTTTGCAAGTTCTCTTTGCTAGTGCTCTTCCTCCTCAATATGCTCCTGCCCCTGTGCGATAATGGTACGCACATGTCCGTCGGCAAGCGAATAGAAGATTGATTTTCCTTCGCGTCTGCTCTTTACCAGCTTACTTTGTTTTAAAATCCTAAGCTGGTGAGAAATAGCTGACTGCGTCATATTAAGTGCCTGTGCCAAATCGCAAACGCACACCTCAGCTTCAAACAGCACGTATAAAATCCTAATTCTAGTCGAGTCGCCAAAAACCTTGAACAATTCCGCAAGATCATATAATTCATTTTCATCAGGCATTGTTTCCTGAACTATCTTAAGTAATTCTTCGTGTACCTCTGTTGTATCACAACATTCACAATCCAAATCACGTCTTTCCAAATATACCACCAATCCTTCTTACAGCTTTTTGACAAATAATGCTCTTATTGCGTTAAGAACCGCTATAACCATTACTCCTACGTCTGCAAATATCGCAAACCACATATTTGCAATACCGAGTGCTCCAAGTACAAGGCACAGTATTTTGACACCGATTGCAAAATAAATATTTTCATAAACAATTCTGAGACATTTTCTTGATATTCTGATTGCCTTAGCGATTTTAAGCGGATCATCATCCATAAGCACAACATCCGCAGCTTCAATTGCGGCATCCGAGCCGAGTGCACCCATGGCAATACCTATATCTGCCCTTGAAAGAACCGGAGCATCATTTATACCGTCTCCAACAAAGGCAAGTTTTTCTTTATCGTTCTTTTTCTCAAGAAGCCGTTCCACCAATGACACCTTATCTGCAGGCAGAAGTTCGCTGTGAACCTCGTCAATATTAAGCTCTGCCGCAACCGCATCCGCAACCTTCTTGGAATCGCCTGTAAGCATTACCGTCTTTCTGATTCCGCTTTTTTTAAGGCTCTCAATTGCTGCCTTGGCATTTGGCTTAAGAATATCCGAAATCAAAATATATCCGGCATATTTGCCATCAACAGCTACATGGACAACCGTGCCCACGCCGTCAGCTTCCTTATACGAAATTCCAAGCTTTTTCATAAGCTTGACATTACCTGCCGCAACTCTTCTGCCTTCAACTGTTGCAGCAACACCATGTCCGCCTATCTCCTCAACATCACTCACCTGCGTCTTGTCGATTTCCTTGCCATAGGCTTTGATAAGACTTATGCTTATAGGATGTGTTGAAAAGCTTTCTGCATATGCGGCAGCTTTTAAAAGCTCACTATCATTAATTCCTTCGCTGTAAATTTTGCTTACTTCAAATACTCCCTGCGTCATTGTTCCCGTTTTATCAAATACAACAATGCCTGTCTGGGATAATGTTTCAAGGTAGTTAGAGCCCTTTACCAATACGCCCTGCTTGCTGGCTCCGCCGATTCCCGCAAAAAAGCTGAGTGGAATACTGATTACAAGAGCACATGGACAGCTTATTACAAGAAATGTAAGTGCACGATAAATCCACATTCCCCACTGTGCGTCAGTTCCCAGAATAAACATACTTACAATCGGAGGAATAACTGCAAGTGCCAATGCACCGTAACATACTGCCGGTGTATAAACCTTGGCAAATTTACTGATAAAATTCTCTGATCTGGATTTTCTCGAGCTGGAATTTTCAACAAGCTCAAGTATTTTTGAAACCGTTGACTCAGCAAATTCCTTGGTAGTTTCAATCTTAACAAGACCCGTCATGTTAATGCAGCCGCTTATAACAGAATCGCCGCATTTTGCTTCACGCGGGAGACTCTCACCTGTAAGTGCACTTGTGTTAAGGGTAGTGCTGCCCTCTACAATAATTCCGTCAATAGGAACCTTCTCGCCCGGTTTTACTACAATAACAGTTCCGATTTTAACGTCATTTGGATCTACCTGCTCAAGCTCACCATTTCTTTCAATATTGGCATAATCAGGTCGGATATCCATAAGCTCGCTGATATTCTTGCGGCTTTTGCCTACCGCATAGCTCTGGAAAAGCTCGCCTATCTGGTAAAATAACATAACCGCGCAGCCCTCTTTGCAATCGCCAAGTGCAATGGCACCAACGGTTGCAACTGCCATAAGAAAATTCTCATCAAAAACCTGTCTGTTCAGGATTCCCTTAATTGCCTTCTTTAAAATATCATAGCCTATTACAAAATACGGTATCAAATATAAGATAAACTTAAGATAACCGTCCTGCGGCAAAATATCCGGAAATATCTTGGCAGCCGCTTCTATAAGCACCATAAGTACAATTGCTGCAATAATTCTTATCAAAACCTTTTTCTGCTTCTTATTCATATGAAACCTCCTTAAAAAAAGGCAGGCGTTCCAAAACACCTGCCGCCAATATACTCAAAGCGGAAACTCAAGGGCAATCCGCTTTGCTCATTGATTATAAAATTATTTCGCAGTCTTCCTCAACCTTCTTGCAGTTCTTCAAGACTTCCTTCATTACCTTATCAACATCCTGACCGTCTTCAAATTCCACTGTCATCTTCAATGCCATAAAATTAACTGCTGCATCCTTAACACCCGCTGTATTCTTAGCAGCATCCTCCATTTTATTTGCACAATTAGCACAATCCACTTCAATCTTGTAGGTTTTTTTCATTTTATAATCCTCCCATAAAGTCTTTGATTATCATATGAACAATTATTCATATGTTTAATCATATTCTACCATGTACTAAGTATATGTCAATAGTCTTTATAAATATTTTTTATTTTTATTATGGTCTTTCTACATTCTTAAATGCTATCATCGGAACAAAATATGTCACTACCGCAACTACAAGGGATATTAAAACGGACACGGTGTTTCCCAAGCCCAGCCACATAAGAAGCTCATATGCGCCGTAGGTACAGCCGCCCATAAAGAGCGCACAGCCCGCCGTGACAGCAAATGTCATCTTTATCTCCTGATGATAACCAATTGCCCTTCTGATTTCCAGCATATTTAAAATTCCTACGATAACGGGGAAAGTCATATATCCGACAACAAGTGCATAAGCCTTAAGGTTTGTAAATACCAAAAGCACTGTCACCAATATCACATGCAGCACGAGTGAAACAGCCGAATGTATTACCGGCTTGTTCATCCTGTCAATTGCCTGCAATATAGAGCTGGAAATTGTTGATACCGCGTAAAACACAACAGCAAGACAGCCTATTTTAAGCATACCGGCGCCTGTTACATAATCAAGCCTTGGGAAAATCATCCTGACTATTGGTCCTCCTATTGCAAAAATTCCCACAGCGGACGGAATAGCAATCATCATATTAAACTTTATTACGGAATGAATCTTTGCCTTTACCTCATCCAGCTTATCATTTGTAAAGGATTTTACAATACTCGGCAGTGCCGATGATGCAAGCGCACTGGCAACACCCATGGGTATACCAATCATTAGTACATAAATTGAATTGTAGACACCTGAGCTTGCGGAAATTATATCTGAGCCATAGCCTCTGGCTGCCATTATATTTCCAAACAAAATATCATCAAGCATTGCGCTAATCTGATAAAAAGTCTGTCCAAGAATAATCGGAACAGTGGTAAAAATAATCATCCTGTATATCTGCGTCCTTGTCTTTAACTTTTCTCCCTCTGACGCATTAACATTTGCAATAAAGCTCTTTCGCACAAGCATATACCACACTCCGACTACAATAAGCGCTGCAAGTGCGCCAAAGCAGGTACCAAAAGTACCGCCCATAGCACCATAACCCGCCAGAGCACTTGATGTCCTATGTGCATTTACAAGTATTAATGCGGCTGCAATACTTACTATTGCATTTACAATCTGCTCAAAAATCTGTGACAGTGCTGTCGGTACCATATTGCCATGTCCCTGAAAAAAACCTCGCATAACGCCCAGGACAGCCACTATAAATACAGTAGGCGCAAGAACCCTGAGTGGCAATTCTATTCCCTCGTATCCCTTATAAAGAGTTTCTGACAGAATATTTGCGCCAAAGAAAAGTACACAGCAGGCAATGCCTCCGGTAATACATGCAAATATCAGGGACGAGGCAAAAATCCTCTTTAAATTTTTATATTCGTTTTTGGCAAGACATGCCGAAACCATCTTGGAAACAGCCATAGGCAGTCCGTAGGAGGACAGGATAAGCGCTACATTGTACACATTATAGGCAACCGAATAAACACCATTTCCCTCATCACCTATAATATTTGCCAACGGTATTCTGTAAAACATACCGATAATACGCACCAATATTCCTGCCACAGCAAGTATAAAGCCCTGCCTTAATATGTTGTTTTTTGATTCATTACTCATACATTCCACCCTTATGTCGAAATTTTGCAAAAAAATATGCTCGTAAACTCACACAGCTATTATAACATTCTTAAATTTTCAATCAAGGTTTTATTAAGTTTCCGTATTTTTATTTTCAAAAAGTATGCAACATATACAACCTGTTATGAATACTATTAAGTGTAAATATTATTTGGAGGTTACTTTATGAGTGACTTATCAGCAACATCCTGCGGATGCGGATGTGATAATGATTCAAGATGCGGCAGCTGCGGTTTAGGATTATTTGGAGGAAATAACTCTTGTATTTGGATAATCCTTCTTCTGTTATTCTGCGGCGGCAATAACGGTATTTTGGGTCTTAACAACAATGGATGTGAGGGTGGCAGCAACTGCTGTGGTCTTATCCTCTGTCTTATCTTATTGAGCAGCTTCTGCGGTAACGGCTGTGGCTGCGGCAGCTGCGGATGCTAATACCTGTGCTTAAATAAATAAAAATGATACATTCCTAAAAACAGGCATTGCCTGAAAAAGTAAATCTGCACGCAGGCTGCATTTTATTATGTATGTTTGCGTGCAATTTTCTGTACTATTATGCCCTGATTTACATATATATATTTTAAAACAAACAGGATTATCCTATGAGTGACCAAAATATGAAGCAGCAAAATCTTTTAATGACCGAATTTGATCTTCTGACTACGGGTGGAGCAACTCAAATGGTAAAAGCCATAATTCCGTATCTGGCCCCGGACGAGCAAAAAATGCTTGGACTTATGGTAAGAATCTGGGAGCTTGTAGGAACCATAAAGTATTATTCCTGCGGCAAGCCTCCTTTATGCCACAATATACCCGACATTAATACTTCAAACGGCATAAATACAGAAATGATAAATAACATAAAAAAATACTGTACTCCTGAAAACCAGAAGCTAATAGATACACTGTTAAATTTTATGAATGCACGTGAAATGATGAAGCTTATGAATTCATTTGATTCATCCGGAATATTCGGCACTGAAAAAAATGATTGCAATACAGATTCATTCTGCGACGGAGACTGTGATAATTGCGAACATGCCTGCAAAAATTGCGACGAAAGCACAAACAATTCTGACAATATTGCCAGCAACTCCATAGGCAGGCTTTTGGGAATGTTTAACCAGTCATCCATAATGAATGCCGGTCAGGTATCTTTGTACCAGGAATATATGAACCAGCTTAACAATGATTTCAGTGAAGCTTGTGACGAATAATTATTATAAAAGAAATGGAGATTTAAAATGAATAATGTAAAGAAAAAACTTTTGGATGAATTTATATCTATGTCACAGGGAAAAACAGGTGAGGAGCTTCTTCCTCTGATGCTTGCAGTATCACAAAAAGCTAAACAGCTTGGTATAAGCTTCACCAAAGAAGAAACTCTCGCACTTGTAAACCAGCTAAAAAGCAATCTTTCCGAAAACGAAAAAGCACAGGTCGATATGCTTATCAACCTGATGCTTTAGAAGGGTCTGTAAACTCAATTTTACCGCTAGCTGATAAAGCGTCCCACTCTCTTTTCAAGGAGAATTGCCAAAGCAATTTTACATAAATCCGGAATAATAAACGGAATTACACACCATGTAAGTGCAGTCATAATGTCGATTGCTGACTTTGTCGAGGTATAAACGCATATAAACCATACTGTGCCAAATGAGTAGCAAGCCACAAGCCCAAGTACCATTGCAACCGCCATAACCCATATTTTCTTTCCAAATGCCTTAATAATGCCTCCGGTAATCAATGCAGTAAACAGAAATCCTACAATATAGCCTCCGGTTGTTCCAAACAATGTGCCCAATCCACCTTTGAAGCCTGAGAACACCGGAACCCCTACTGCACCCAGAATAATATATACTGCAACAGCTATCGTACCCCTCCTCATTCCGAGAATCGCTACTGTTGCAAATACTGCAAAGGTCTGCAATGTGAAGGGAACTGTTGTAGGTATATTAATCCACGAACATACGGCAATCAATGCTACAAACATCCCAATGTACGCTAAATCCAATGTTTTCCATTTGGATTCTCTTACTTCTTTTCCTGTTTCAATACTCATTTCTTTGGTCATTTCACTCATTAAAAAATTCCTCTTTTCTTGAAATATGCTAAGATAAGTGTGCAGTTATTTAATTTAAACAACACCTTGTGCTTTAATATATCATCAAGAAAATATATTGTCAACCTATATTTGTTTGTGGGTTGACAATATATTTTTTTACTATTTATAACACAGACACAAATCTTCTCACCCACTCACTCCAAGTCATGTGTGAAAGTGCATACTCGGCACCGGCATCTGCTATTTCCTGCATTTTATCCGGATTATCCAACAGTTCCTTGATGCCAACAGCCATTGCTTCGATATTCTCAAGCGAATAACAGACAACGCCTGCGCTGTCTGGGATAGTTTCCGTCAAAAGTTCACTTGTATCAGAAATGCAGACACAGCCGTTGATAAGCGAAAGCGGCACTCTGTCATGAATTCCCGCTTTAAACCACGGATTCTGATTAATTGACATTTGCGAAGCGGCATAAATATCAGGAAGCTCGCTGTAAGAGACCTCACCTGCGTACGTTATTTTGCCATTATTAAGGAACTCCGCTTCTTCCTTCATAATAATGCCCGCTTTATCCATGAACATATTCCAATTATGCCCGTAAAGCGTCACGGGAATGTGATTTTTTATGAGCTGCGCTACTATTTCCTGACGTATTATCGCCTGCAGATATACATCTGCATAAAAATGCTGCTGCAGTACAGGCGCAATATCCACAGCGCTCACCCCGGGAATTATCATTCTTACTGCTTCTTCCTGTGTAAGAAACGGATTTTCAAGCAGGATATTAACAAATTTATCAAAAAATATCATTCCCTCCGCGCTCATATTTTTTTGAGCCTGTATACGCACCAAGTCTGGGTCCGTATATGAGGCTGTAAATATAAGCGTTTTCTTTCTGTCGGTAATCTTTGTCGCAGCATACAAAGACCTTGCTGCTGCAAGCGGCATAACGATACATTCTTTAATGTGCGGATACGCGCTTTCAATGTACTCCTTGTGTTTTCTGTCAAGGCATATGACGTGCATATTGCTAAGTTCCTGTTTTAGTGCATCGTGATGATAAAAAGGATGGTCAAGTATATAGTGCCAGAACTGTCTGCCCAGACGCTCTATGCAGTAAATGCCGCTGTCATCTTTTATAGCGTCAAGTTTTGTATTGATATCCATTACATAGTCATACGGATTATCGCCGCACTCACAAACAAGAGCGCGCAGGTCCTCAGCCTGCCTGCTCTTATCCAATCTTACATGCCTTACTTCCCATCCAAGCTTTATAAGTTCACTGCTTATACATTCAATAAAATAAGTTGTTGAATCGTAACACACTGAGCCATTGCTCAAAAAAAGAATTCTTTTAGACATTTTCATCAAATTTTACCTTCCCTTTCCAAGAAATTAAGGAAGGCTGTACATCCGGTAACCACATCCCGATATGTTTCATCGAACAAATTCGAGTACCAAGGGTCTTGACAATCATCCATTGTACCGGCATACTCCAGCAGCTTCTTAATCTTATCTCCTCTTTGATGTCCGGTTATACGTTCAATATTTCTTATGTTCATAGAATCCATACCGATAAGATAATCATAATAATCATAGTCCGATGCTTTCAGTTGGACGGCTCTTTTGCCGTCACAGCTTATTCCATGCTTTGCTAATTCTGCTCTTGCCGGCGGATAAACCGGATTACCTACGCCATTCCATATTTCTTCTGTACTGGTAGCTGCTGAAGCGATTTCAAACTGTTCAGCAATGCCACGCTTTTTAACCATATCCTTTAATACAAACTCAGCCATAGGTGAGCGACAGATGTTGCCGTGGCACACAAAAAGTATTTTTATCATCTCTTTTATATCCCTTTATAAGCCTTCAAGCCTTGATATTACTGGCTATCCGACACTTTCTTTCAATTTTATTTTCTCTGTTTGTCCTGCTCATCGTTTTTCCTTAAGTCAATGATTTTCGTCATCTGTTCTGCGACTCTGTCAAAACTTGCGTGTGTATAAACATTCAGCGTAACTCATCATAATACTTGCAGTAGGTCTTATCCTCACGAATAACTTTCCACAAATATCTGTGTAACGATATTGATAAATCAGATCTTTCCTCTGGCTCTCTCCTGTCTTTAGGATTCGTCCTTTATTATCTTTACGCTTTTCGGACATTTTCAAACTCCTCCTAATATATAAGTTGTAGGGATTAACCCACCTAACAGCCAGCTAGGACT
>CAYOHM010000017.1:19109-31182 GCA_964403785.1 uncultured Alistipes sp. | reverse complement strand
GTATGAAGGATGTTGAAGAAGCACAGCAGAAGATTGTTAATATTATCAGAAAACTCGAGGATTCAGCAGAGATTGTTATTTCCCGAGGCGGAGGTGACGAGATAATTGTCTAATCTTTTGAAAAGCTTTTATACGCATCAGTCTGACGAGAGAGTTATTGACTATAATGAAGTTATATCCAATAAAATACAATCCTTTAAAAAGCGTATGCAGTCCGAGGCTATGGAAGCGGACGGATTCGTTTCGGGGCTAAATGCCTCCGTTGTGGAGAGGCTCATTGACGGAACGGACGAAAATGCTTCTGACACTGAAAAAGCCGCAGAAACGCAGGCAGCTCCGGTAAATACGCAGGATAAGGGAGCCGGTGACGCTGCCGGTCAACAGGAGCTTAAGGCTTTGGCTGAGAATATCATAAGCGATGCGGATGTTAAGGCATCGCAGATATTGGAGGAGGCAAAGGCTGAGGCGGAACGCATCAAGGATGATGCCTATACGAAGGCTCATGAGGATGGGCTTAAGGCAGGCTATGAGGAAGGCTCTGCCAAAGCTCAGGCAGAGTATCAGCAGCTCATAAATGATACCAACAGCGAGCTTGAACGCCTTGAGGGTGAGTACCATAAAAGGCGTGATGCTATGGAAAGCGAACTTGTTGATACACTCGTAGAGGTTTTCGCTAAGGTTACGCATACGGTAGCGGATGATAATAAGGACATTGTCCTTTACTTAATAAATCAGGCTATGAATAATATTGAAACGACAGGTGATTTCCTTATTAAGGTGTCCAAGGAGGATTATCCTTTCCTGATTGAGAATCAGGGCAAGATTTACCTTGCTTCTCCAAAGGATATCAACCTTAATATTGTTGAGGACAGTGACTTGGCGAAGAATCAATGTATAATCGAAACTGATGGCGGGGTCTTTGACTGCAGCCTGGATATACAGCTTGAGCAGCTTATCAAAGAAATAAAACTCCTCAGTTGTATGGCAAATTAAAATTTACCGGCACGTTTGCCGGTATATTTAAAGGCGGTAATTTTATTGGCATTAATAAACAGTGATAAATATCTTAATTTGATTCAGAATACCTACTACAAAAAAATGGGTAAGGTGACTAAAATTGTCGGGCTTACAATCGAGTCGGCAGGACCGGATGCAAGCCTTAATGATTTGTGCGTCATTAAGCCCAAGAATACGAAGCTTCAGCCTGTTTATGCCGAGGTTGTAGGCTTTCGTGAAAACAGTGTTCTTCTGATGCCGTTTTCAAGTGTTGATGGTATCGGTCCGGGCTGCATAGTTGAAAATACCGGTGCGCCGCTGGCTGTTAATGTAGGTGATGAGCTTCTGGGAAAGACTCTGGATGGTCTTGGTATGCCTTATGACGGCAGTAGTCTTGACCTTCCGGTTAAGTATTCGGTTGAGGCAGCACCTCCTGACCCTATGTCGAGGGTGATTATCAGTCAGGTACTTCCGCTTGGAGTTAAGGCTGTTGACGGACTTATCACGGTTGGCAAGGGACAGCGTATAGGTATATTTGCAGGAAGCGGTGTGGGCAAGAGTACGCTTATGGGTATGTTTGCCCGCAATACCAAGGCTGATATTAATGTAATTGCTCTCATAGGAGAGCGTGGCAGAGAGGTAAGGGAGTTTATTGAGAGGGATTTAGGACCCGAGGGAATGAAGCGGAGCGTTGTAGTTGTCGCTACCTCCGATAAGCCTGCACTTATCCGTAATAAGGCAGCCAAGACTGCTACAAGTATTGCAGAGTATTTTCGTGACCAGGGCAAGGATGTTCTTCTTATGATGGATTCGCTTACACGTTTTTCAATGGCGCAGCGTGAGATTGGTCTTGCGTCGGGCGAACCGCCTGTTACACGTGGATATCCTCCGAGTGTTTACAGCGAGATGCCAAAGCTTCTGGAACGCGCGGGAATGTCTGAAAAAGGCTCCATAACAGGCCTTTACACGGTACTCGTTGACGGTGATGATTTTAATGAGCCTATTACGGATACTGCGAGAAGTATTCTGGACGGACATATAATGCTGTCAAGAAAGCTCGGACATAAGAATCATTATCCTGCTATTGATATATTGCAGAGCATTTCCCGTTGTATGAGCCAGATTGCAACAAAGGAGCACAAGGCACTTGCCGGAAAGCTTAAAAATGTTATGGCAACCTACAACGAGGCTGAGGATTTGATAAATATCGGCGCTTACAAAGCCGGTTCAAATAAAAATATTGATTATGCGGTTTCCAAGATTGATGCCGTAAATGAATTTCTTATGCAGGGCACTGATGAGAAATTCAGCTTTGAAGAGGAACTTGAACTTTTGAAGGCAATTTTTGAATAGGTTTGCAGGAGACTATTATGGCAAAATTTATTTACAGACTTCAAAATGTGCTGGATGTTAAGCTCAAGCTTGAAAGTCAGGAGAAAACAAATTTCTCAATGGCAATGGCAAGGCTTATCGAGGAGGAGAAAAAGCTCGATGAGCTTTATGACCTGCTCTCTGAGCGCGAGGAGGAATACCGGAGGCGGTCAAACGGCAGGCTCAATATCCATGATTTGAAGTTTGCCAAGGAAAATGTTGATTACACCCAAAATGTGATAGAAGCTCAAAAGCTTGAGATAAATAAAGCGAGAAAGGCTATGGAGAATGCAAGAAATCGGCTTAATGAGGCTATGAAGGACCGCAAAATCCATGAAAAGCTTAAGGAAAAAGCTTTTGAAGCGTTTATGCATGAGGAAAATGAGGCTGAGAAAAAGGAAATAGACCAGCTTGTAAGCTTCAGATACAATGATAACGGAAAGGAAGGTGCATAAAAATGCCAAAGAATGATACCTCAGTGGAATTGGATGAGGACGGCGAGAAGAAAGGCGGAGGTCTGGTCGGTGTAATTATTGCTGTGATAATAGTAATAATCTGGCTTTTGGTTTTTGCACTTCTTATCAAGATGGATGTAGGCGGATTCGGCAGCAATGTTATGCGTCCGCTTCTTAAGGATATACCGGTGATTAATAAAATACTTCCGAGCGTAAGCGATGATGATGTCGCAGCGGAGACCGGATACAGATATAAGACCTTGTATGATGCGATTGAGCAGATAAAAGAGCTTGAGAATCAGGTGGCGCTTAAGGATGAGCAGCTTGAAGTGGACTCGGAGCTTATAACCGAGCTTCAGAACGAAGTGAGCAGACTTAAGGTTTTTGAAGAAAATCAATTACTTTACGAGGAATTGAAAAAAAAGTTTGATGAAGAGGTTGTTTTTACCGACAATGCACCCGATATAGAAGAATATAAGAGTTGGTATGAGCAGATTTATCCTCAGAATGCCGCAGACCTTTATGTGAAGGTCCTTGAAAGACTTGATTATTCCCAGAAGGTCAAGGATTGGGCTGCAACCTATGCTAAGATGGATGCGGCGGATGCGGCAGCGATACTTTCGGAAATGACGGGTGACCTTGATCTTGTAACCCAGATACTTCTTAATATGAATGCAACACAGCGTGCAAATGTGCTTGCTGAAATGGATCCGGTATATGCTGCAAAGCTTACGCATGTAATGTATCCGGAGTAGGATATATACTTGTATTTTTGCATATGATTGCGCATGGCGCCTTGCAGAAACACAGGTTTATATAAATAATATTTACAGGAAAGGAGGATACGAAATGGTCAGTTCGGGAATTAGCAGCAATGTTATTTCAAACTATCCGGTTGACAGTCAGTTTAGCTTCGGCACCAAATCAAGTGACACAGATTTTGGCGCAATAATGTCGCAGTCCATGACGGGCAGTGCATCACAGCAGACGGATTATTTAGGTACATCCGTACAGAGCAAGGTACAGCAGTCTAAGACAGCGGACACGGCAAAGGATAACAAAACAAATGTTCAGTCCCAGTCTTCTGATACAAGCAGCAAGGTTAAGCAGAAGACGGATGATAAGGACACATCCGGCAAGGTAAGCCAGAACAATGACAGCTCCAAGACGGATAAGAGTGTTGATAAGACAGCAAGTGTCAAAACTCAGGATGCTGTTAAGAATATTAAGGATAAGCTTGCCGACACGCTGAATGTTTCTGACGAGGAAATCGAGGATGCGCTTTCCGCACTTGGTTTTACAATGGCGGATTTGCTTGATGAGAGCAATTTTACCGACTTCGTTGTGGAGCTCACCGGAATGGAAAGCTCACTGGAAATATTAACAGACCCGGATATGAATTTGGTTATCACGGATTTGACACAGACAGTCAACGATATTGCTGATGAGTTAAAGACTGAGCTTGGTATCTCTGATGAAGAGCTTCAAAATCTTCTCTCCAATGTGGAGGTCTTGGAGGTTAAGACACAGGAACAGCTGCAGGTGGTCAGAACTTCTGATAAGAATACGGAATTTACCGCAGTCGACAGGAAGCAGACGGATGAAAAGCCTTTTGAAAAGCTTTATGACACGCCTGATGAAAACACGGGCAAAATCCAGGTAAAGGTCTCCGAGGAAACAGAGCTTTCTGCGTCCGCACAGAAGGATTCGGAAAATGCTTTTCCTGAGAGAAGCACCAAGTCATCACATGCCGGAGAAGATTATAATGATGTGGCATCAAGCATAGTCAACAACTTAAACGAGGCTGTGAATGAAGCATTTGAAGCTTCCGAGGTTAATGAGCTTGTTGACCCGTCAAGAATTATGGAACAGATAGTGGAGAGTGCCAAGGTTACGCTTAATCAGGAAACGACAACAATGGAAATGATGCTTAACCCTGAAAATCTCGGCAAAGTCAATCTCAATGTTTCCGTAAAAGAGGGAGTTGTTACCGCAACCCTTACGGCTCAGGATGAGCTGGTTAAATCAGCAATTGAAAATCAACTGCTCACATTAAAAGAAAGTCTTAACAATCAGGGACTTAAGGTTGAAGCAGTGGAGGTTACCGTTGAAAGCCATGCCTTTGAAGCAGGAACCCAGTTTAGTCAGAACAGCGGATATCAGGGTCAGGAGCAGCAGGAGAGAAAGGGCAGCCGTCCTTTAAGGCTTGACAGCATAAGCGACCTTGCGATAGAACAGCTTACTGATGATGAGAAGCTTGTCCTTGATATGATGCAGAAGGAAGGCAATCAGGTTAATTTTACGGCATAATATAAGAAAAGGAGTGATGACTATGGCAGTTACACAGGCTATTGATTCAGATGGCAATTTAATTCAGTCACAGAGTTATTATAACTCAACATCTTCAAGCACAAGTTCAAATGATACACTTGATAAGGATGCATTTTTACAGCTGCTTGTTGCGGAAATGCAGTATCAGGACCCGCTTGAACCATCCTCTAACACCGATTATATTGCACAGCTTGCAACATTTTCACAGGTTGAGTCAATGAATAATATGCAGCTTACATACCAGCAGTCACAGGGCGCAGATCTTGTGGGACAGGCGGTAATTATGAAAACCGAATCATCCTCAGGTGAATCCGGATATATCTGCGGCAGGGTTGACTATATGGTGACGGAGAACAGTAAGGTGTATCTTTCAATAAACGGTTCGCTTTACGATATAGATGATCTTGATACGGTCCTTGAAGAGGATTATTATCAGACAACTGTATTGGGAAAGGACAGCAGCGCTTCAACTGATGCAGCAACTGTTTCAGACAGCGATATTGATAAGCTTGTAGAGGATAATTAAGGCCTTGATTTATGGATGGAGGTAGTTCCTATGGAGAGGATTAATAATTACAACAGTCCTTCCATTGACCAGGTTGCAGGACAGCTTTTAAGCCAGAATGTTTCGAATACGTCGCAGAACAACGAAATTTCTTTCGAGGAAGTTCTAAATAAAACGCGTTCGATTGCCGAAATACTGACTGAGAATAAAAGCAGCGAGCTTAAATTTTCAAAGCATGCTGACAGCAGACTTACTGAGAGGAATATCAATCTGTCGGATGAACAGATGGAACGTCTTAAGGAAGGCGCTAACAAGGCAGGCGCTAAGGGAATTAAGGAATCGCTGGTTATTCTTGATAAATACTCATTTATCGTGAATACCAAAAATAATACCGTAATCACTGCAATGGATCAGGATTATGAGGATGAGAATATTTACACTAACATAGACGGAGCCGTTATTATTTAGCCGGACCTTTTCGGAGGCTTTTAACCCTGACTGCCTGATGGGTTAGATGACGGCGTCCTTCCTATGAATAATAATCAGGAGGACAAATATTATGATGAGATCATTGTATTCTGGTGTATCGGGACTTAAGGTGCATCAGACCAAGATGGATGTTATCGGTAACAATATTGCCAACGTTAATACCGTTGCATATAAGTCAAGCTCCGTAACATTCAGTGAGGTTTTCTACCAGACAACGCAGAGTGCGACGGGATCAAATGCATCTACCGGACGAGGAGGTACGAATGCCAAGCAGATTGGTCTTGGTTCAAGCGTTGGAGCAATCAGCTCCTCTATCGAAACAGAAGGAGCTTCACAGAGAACGGATAATGCTTTTGATTTGAAAATCAGCGGCACATCATTCTTCATAGTACAGAATAATGGTGCAACACAGTTTACTCGTGCAGGTAATTTTACACTTGATGATTCAGGATATCTGGTTACGTCAACCGGTGCGTATGTAATGGGCTGGCAGATTGATGAGACAACGGGTGAGGTTCGTAAGGACACGGTTACACCTCTTCAGCCAAAGAGCTCTGATTTTACATATACAACTCCGGAGGCTACAACTGATTACACTATAAGCGGTAATATCAATAAGAGTGAGAGCAACTTCGTAAGCGGTGACCCGCTTCCACTCAGTGTTCATTTTTATGATTCATTGGGTAATGAATATACGGCAACCATTAATATGACACAGGATGCTGATGATGTTAATGTGTTTAACCTTTCACTTGGCGATATTTTCTGCAACAATCAGAAGACGAATCTTACAGGTACTCTGGCAAATGCAACAATGACATTTGATGCGGATACAGGTAAGCCAAAGGTTGGCACAGGAGTTACGGATGCCAACGGTAATGAGAGCTTCGCATTTACAATTCAGGAGCTTAAGGCAAACAGCCAGGCTGATTTGGGCGTCACTGACGAGGACTGGGCAAGTATGACGATAATGTCAACCGACCATACCTATAATGACGTAACAGTGCATTACAGCAATCTTACAACCTATGCTGACGATACTGCGGTTACCGGAGATTTCGGTGATGAGAGTTCACAGAAGCTTGGTGCAGGCAAGCAGGTTGGTAAGCTTTCAGGTATTTCAGTCGGAACGGACGGAAGTATT
Organism: uncultured Alistipes sp.; assembly: GCA_964403785.1. Classification (GTDB taxonomy): domain Bacteria; phylum Bacillota; class Clostridia; order Lachnospirales; family Lachnospiraceae; genus MGBC120314. Next base: position 23,891 of record CAYOHM010000017.1, on the reverse strand, counting down.
CAGGGCTCATATTCAAATGGTGATGTTAAGGTTCTGGGACAGATTGCGGTGGCACAGTTTGCTAACCCTTCCGGTCTTGAAAAGGTTGGAGATAACTACTATGAAGCAACGCTTAACTCAGGACTTTTTGACGGAATAGGATATGATGTAACAGCTACCGGCGGTTCCATTGCATCAGGAGTACTTGAAATGTCAAACGTTGACCTTTCAACGGAATTTACTGAAATGATTACTACACAGAGAGGTTTCCAGGCAAATTCAAGAATCATTACGGTTTCAGATACACTTATTGAGGAACTTGTAAATCTTAAGAGATAACTGTGAAACTTAAATATACACGGGTCAGGACAAATTTTTTGTATACAAATTATTTGTTCTGACCTTGTCTTGTATTTATAATTATTATGTGTTACAATACTACGAGGGGATTTTGTATGCCTTTTACATTTGGCGTGCTTGGAGGGCTTTAGTTGATAGAACTTACAAGACTTAATGATACGCAGATTATGGTTAATGCTGAACTTATAGAAACGGTTGAGGAGACTCCGGACACTGTGGTTACGCTTACAACCGGCAGGAAGCTGGTGGTTAAGGAGAGCAGAACGGATGTCAAGCAGCTCGTGATTGACTATAAGAGAAGACTTTTTACAGGGGATATTTAGACTATAGATAATTTTAGGCGGGTGAACATAAATGGATATAGCAACACTGATTGGACTTATTGCTGCGTTTATACTTATGATTTTTGGTATAACGTTTGATTCTACGGCAGGCACATTTGTTTTTGGTAATGTAACATCATTCATTGATATTCCGTCAATACTGATTACTTACGGCGGCGCTTTCATGGCGACACTTGCATCTAACAGTATGCAGGGATTCTTAAGCGGAATTAAGAGTGTAACTCTCACATTCAAGGCGCCGGCATTTAATACACAGAAAGTTATAACTGATATAATTGATCTTTCTAACGTTGCCCGTAAGGAAGGTCTTCTTGCATTGGAGGAAACAGCAGCTAATATTGATAATGCTTTCCTTAAGAAAGGCCTGCTTCTTGTTGTCGATGGTACTGAGCCTGAGCTTGTAAGAAGCATTATGGAGACGGAGATGGTTAATGTCGATGTCAGACATAAGGGCAATATTAATTTCTGGAACGGACTGGGAGCAGCCGGCCCTGCATGGGGTATGATTGGTACGCTCATCGGTCTTATTAACATGTTAAAATCACTGGATGATGTAAGCACGGTTGGACCTTCCATGGCGGTTGCTCTTGTAACCACCTTTTACGGCTCACTTCTTGCAAACTGGATTTGTACTCCAGTATCAAGCAAGCTGTCTGCCAATAATGATGCAGAAATGCATGCAATGGAAATAATAATTGAGGGTATCCTGTCAATTCAGGCAGGTGAGAATCCTCGAGTAATTGAAGAAAAACTTAAGTCTTTCCTTGCACCTAAGGAAAGAACAGCAACATCTGAACAATCAGGTGGAGGTGAGGAATAATGGCAAAAAGGAAGGAAGATCCGCCTGCAGCCGGTTCCCCGGCGTGGATGGCGACCTTCAGTGATCTTATGAACCTGCTGCTTTGTTTCTTCGTGCTTTTGTTTTCAATGTCAAGTACGGATGTTGAGAAGTTTCAGGCGGTAATGGCATCCATTCAATCAAGCTTCAGCATCCTGCCAAGCGGCGGGTCGGCTTTGGACGAAGGGGTTCTTATATCAAGCGGTGTCAGCCAGCTCTCTGAGTTGAGTGAGTATTATACATCCATGGGCCTTAATGAAGAGGGAGACTCTGAGACTACCACCGAAAAGAGTTCAACTGAAGAAGCGATGGAACTTATCGAGGAAGAAAAACTTCAGGAATCCCTCGAAATGGCTGAGTATATTTCAGAAAAGCTCGAGGAATATAACCTTACCAGTGAGGTTGAAATGGTTACGACATCATCCTATGTTATGCTTAACCTCAACGGCGGTATTTTGTTTGATTCGGGTAAGTCGGATCTTAAGCCTGAAGCGCTTGAAATACTTGACGGAATAGGCTCTATTGTACTGGATTACGAAGGATATATAGTTGAAATTATTGGACATACCGATAATGTTCCTATTAAGTCAGCACAGTACCCTGATAATGAGATGCTTTCCCTGTACAGAGCATATTCAGTGTATACATATTTTAGAGATGAAATCGGCGCAGATCCGCTTTATATGAAGTATTCCGGACGTGGCGAGTATGTTCCTATTGCGGATAATTCCTCTGCGGAGGGCAGAGCACAGAACAGACGTGTAGAGATTAAGATATACAACTCGTTTACAACCAATTAGTGACAGCTAAGGAGATAGTATGGGATATGAAAAAGAATACATTAAATATTATTATTTTAACACTGTGCCTTATTAATCTTGTTTTAAATGTACTTATTATATTTTCTGTCATACCGACAGCTAATAAGGCGAACAATCTTATTACCAAAATTGCAGGGATTATAGACCTTGAGCTTAAGCCTGAATACAATGTTCAGACGGGCACCCTGTCAATTGACCAGATTGATGCCAGAACGATTACAACTGCTGATTCTTCCACATCCAAGACGATTCAGCTTTTAAGCAGTGACGGCAAGAAGCATTATGCGGTTGTCACAACCGTTGTTTCATTGGATACAACCAATGCTGATTATGCTAAGCTGTCAGCCAGCTTTGATAATGCTATGCAGAAGATAAATTCAGTTATAGATGATGTTGTATCACAGTATGATGATACTAATGCGGTTCAGTCCAAGTCAGCTATGTGTGATGAAATTTTACAGCAGCTGCGTGACTTGTTCCAGTCAGATATGATTTATGAAGTATCATTTTCATCATTTGTAGTTCAGTAATTATTGTTAGTAATTTATTTTCTTGCATTGGAGGTGAGAACTGATGGCAGATGTCATGTCCCAGGAGGAGATTGACCGACTCCTGAATCAAATAAGCAGCGGCGAATTTGATATGGATGATATGAAAAATCAAAATGAGAAACAGGTTAAGAATTATGATTTTGCAAGACCATCCAAGTTCTCAAAGGAACATTTAAGGACACTTGAGATTATTTTTGAACATTACGGACGCCTTTTGTCGACAGAACTGCCGGCATACCTGAGAAAGTCGGTTCAGGTGGATGTAATGAATTCAGAAGTAGTTATTTATTCAGAATTTTCAAATGCGCTTTCTAATCCGGTTTTGCTTGGGGTTGTTAATTTTTCACCGCTTAAGGGCAATGTGATTATGGAGCTGGGAGCTAATATCGGTTATGCGATTATTGACAGGCTTCTTGGAGGAGAGGGCAGTGCACTTGAGAGAAACAGGGATTTTTCTGAGATAGAATTATCCATCCTTGAAAGAATTTTTACTATTTGCGTTAACTTGCTCAGAGAGCCGTGGAAAAATGTTGTTGAAATCAATCCGCGTCTTGAGAGAATTGAAACAAATTCACAGTTTGCTCAGATCATTTCGCCGAGTGAGACGATTGCAATCATTACTATTTCATTAAAGATTGGTGATGTGAGTGGACTTATGAATATATGTCTTCCGTATACCTGCCTTGAGGGAGTTATGGATAAGCTCAATACCAAGTATTGGTTTTCTACAATGCAGGACAAGGATGACAAGACGTATGGTGATGCAATTGAGACGCTTATTTCCAAAGCGCAGGTTCCGATTAAGGCAGTTTTGGGAAAAAGCACAATATCTGTTGCTGATTTCGCCAATCTTCAGCTTGGTGATATAATTAAAATTGATCGTAGGGTTGATGATGAATTAGATATATATGTAGGTGATATTCGAAAGTTCACGGCACTGCCCGGATCGTTCAATGATAATTATGCAGTTCGTATCACAGAGATACTGAGAGAGGAGGAGTGAATATAAAATGGACGGAATGCTATCGCAGGATGAAATCAATGCATTACTTAACGGTATGTCACTTGATGATTCATCATCCGGAGCATCCACACAGGTGGTAGAGGACAGACTTACACCTGAGGAGGAGGATGCGTTAGGGGAAGTTTCCAACATCAGCATGGGAACGGCAGCAACAACCTTAAGCTCGCTGCTTAACCAAAAGGTTAACATTACGACGCCTATGGTCTCATATATGACATGGGACACACTTTCCGGTGAATATGAAAAGCCATGTGTGCTTATGCATATTTCATATAAGGAGGGATTGGATGGCAACAATGTACTCGTACTTAAAGAAGATGATGTTAAGATAATAACAGATCTTATGATGGGAGGCAGCGGTCAGATTACAGATGAGCCGTTAGGGGAGCTGCATCTGAGTGCAATCGGTGAGGCAATGAATCAGATGATGGGTTCTGCATCCACATCACTTTCATCAATGCTTAACCGCAAAATCGATATTACACCTCCGACAGCAAGTCTTGTTGACTTAACATCGGATGGTTCATATGATAAACCTGAATTCCTTAACAAAACTTTTGTTAAGGTATCCTTTAAAATGCAGATTGGAGATCTTATTGATAGTGAGCTTATGCAGCTTTATCCAATGGATTTTGCAAGAGAGTTATACAGTATGTTTGCTCCGTCAGCATCCGAAACACCGGCAGCACCGCAGCCGTCGGCTCCTGCTCCGGCACCAAGCCCGGCACCGCAGCCTGTAAGTCCTGCGCCGCAGCCTGCACCGGCAGCACCGGTCCAGACACCTGCACAGGGTATGCAGGGCGCTCCTATGGGTGCACCTATGGGCGCACCGATGCCTTATGGACAGCCGATGATGGGAATGCCT
>CAYOHM010000017.1:0-19009 GCA_964403785.1 uncultured Alistipes sp. | reverse complement strand
GGGTGCACCTATGGGCGCACCGATGCCTTATGGACAGCCGATGATGGGAATGCCTTACGGACAACCAATGATGGGCTATCCTATGCAGGGTGACGTAAATGTTCAGCATGCATCCTTCCAGGCATTTAACCCTGATTTGGCTGCTGTAACACAGAAGGAAAATATCAATCTTATTATGGATGTTCCTTTGGAGGTTACTGTTGAACTTGGAAGAACTCACAAGTCCATTGCGGATATTCTTGAGTTCGCTCCCGGAACTATTGTTGAGCTTAACAAGATTGCAGGCGAGCCGATAGATGTACTTGTCAACGGCAAGTATGTTGCTAAGGGCGAGGTAGTTGTAATTGAGGAGAGCTTTGGTGTAAGAATTACAGAAGTAATAAAATAATAAAAAAATATATGATTTTTTAAGTCTATATTGTATAATATTATATCATTACTTGATAACAACTTATAATAGGAGATTATTAGTATGGCAAAGAACATTTTAGTGTGCGATGATGCAGCATTTATGCGAATGATGATTAAGGACATCTTATCAAAGAACGGTTATAACGTAGTCGGTGAGGCAGAAAATGGTCTTAAGGCAGTTGAGAAGTATAACGAGCTTAAGCCGGACCTTGTTCTTATGGATATTACTATGCCGGAGATGGATGGAATTCAGGCTCTTAAGAAGATTAAGGAGGGTGACCCGGGTGCCTGTATAATTATGTGTTCTGCAATGGGACAGCAGGCAATGGTTATCGAGTCAATCCAGTCAGGAGCTAAGGATTTTATTGTTAAGCCATTCCAGGCAGATCGTGTTATTGAAGCTGTCAAGAAAGTAGTCGGATAATAATGATTTTATTTACGGTCACTAATGGTGCTGTTCGTTCAATTTCACAATTTCTGACTGTTCTTGTTGTGTTTATATTTGTACTGTTTCTAACCTACTGGACAACCAGATTTGCCGGTTCGTACAAGAAGCAGCAGATGGCAGGCAGGAATATTAAGATTATGGAAACTGTCAGTATATCAGCATCAAAGTACATCCAGATAATTAACATAGGCGATAAGTATTTTGCCATAGGGGTTGGCAAGGATACTATTACATATCTGTGTGAGCTTGACGGCTCAAGCCTTGAATTTAAGAGTGACGGTACAAATAAATTTAATGCTGAGTCATTTAAGGACATACTTGATAAATTTAAGAAAAACGGACAGGTGAGTGATAATGAAGAAAGTGATATGTAAGATTTTTCTTACGTTATTGGTCGCTTTGTCGATTTCATCTACTTATAAGAATAGTGTATATGCGACTGGAATAATGGATGCAGTAACAATGGAGGAGCCTTCGGGAGACGATTCGGATGATGAGGATTCGCGCAATATCATCAGTATCGGAATTGCGGCAGGAGACGGAGAGGATTTAGCCAGCGTACTTCAGATGCTTCTGGTGCTTACGGTAATATCAATTGCACCGTCACTTCTGATAATGCTGACCTCCTTTACACGTATTATAATTGTTCTGCATTTTATAAGAACTGCGATGGGAACGCAGACTGTTCCGCCTAATCAGGTTTTAACCGGATTGGCTTTGTTTTTGACCTTTTTTATAATGATGCCTACATTTACGGAGATTAATGAAGTGGCACTCCAGCCCCTGGCTAATAACGAGATTACTGCACAGGAGGCATGGGATAGGGGAATAGTTCCCTTAAGGGAGTTTATGATCAGACAGACACCTGATCAGGATATTAAGACCTTTGTGGATATTGCACAGCTTGAGGATATCGAGGATTATGATGATATTCCGTTTACGGTTTTAGTACCTGCTTTTATTATAAGTGAGCTTAGGATTGCTTTCACAATTGGATTTTTAATTTATATACCATTTATCATTATTGATATGGTGGTCGCGTCAACGCTTATGTCGATGGGTATGATGATGCTTTCACCGACGATTATTTCACTTCCGTTTAAGGTATTATTGTTCGTAATGGTTGATGGTTGGAATTTAGTCATACAGAATTTGGTTACAACGTTCTATTAGGTTAGCCTGATAGGACGTTTATTGCTAAAAGGAGGTTTTTTATGTCTCAGGGTGAGGTACTTACGGTTGCAAGGGAAACAATATGGGTTATTCTCAAAACGGCGCTGCCGCTGCTTCTTGTTTCGCTTATTGTTGGTCTGATAGTCAGTCTTTTTCAGACCTTAACTTCTATTCAGGAGCAGACGCTTACATTTGTTCCGAAGCTTTTGGCTATATTCTTATCGCTAATGCTGCTTGGCTCATGGATGGCGAATACCATCGGAACTTTTGTCGAGACGCTGTGGTCTAATTTTGCAACGTACATAAGGTGAAGCAGATGTTATCATACGATACTTATTTCGCACAGTGGGAGATTTTTCTGCTGATTTTTGTAAGGATTGCAAGTTTTGTCTATGTTGCACCTTTTTTTAATACAACAAATACGCCGAGAAGAATTAAAGTCGGGTTCGCGATTTTTGTTTCCATTATCGTTCTGGAGCTTTATCCGGAAATGGAGGTTGAATATGTGGGCGTAATCGGATATGCCGCGCTGGTGCTTAAGGAGGTTGTTGTCGGCCTTCTGATTGGCGCCGTATGCAATATGACGATGCAGATTATCCATTTCGCCGGAAGATTCATAGATATGGATATAGGTCTTGCGATGGCTTCGGTAATGGACCCCACTAATAATACACAGAATGGTATAGTGGGCTCCATTTATTACTATATTTTGATGCTCCTGCTTATCGCATCGGGGATGCACAGGTATTTGATTTCGGCAATCATCGAAACCTTCCGCTATATTTCTGTCGGAGAAATGACGGTTAATTCTTCGCTTTACAGTACGGTGCTGGGATTCATAACCCAGTATATGGTTATAGGCTTTCGAATCAGCCTGCCGGTATTTGCAACGATGCTCCTTACAAACTGTGTGCTTGCGATTATGGCAAAGATTGCACCGCATATGAATATGTTTGTGGTCGGTATGCAGATTAAGATTATGTTAGGACTTATAGTTATTTATGTTGTTATATATATGCTTCCTGTTGTTGCCAATTATTTGTACGAGCTTATGCAGGATATGATTTTAGCGTTGGTTCAGGGAATGATGTAAATGAAAGAATTATATGAAATCTCGGTTGTAATTCCATATAATCTCCAGTTTTTTGCCAAGGATGGAGAAGGCGGCGAGAAAACTGAGGAGCCTACGGCCAAGAAGCTGGGAGACGCACGTAAGGAAGGACAGGTTGCCAAGAGCAAGGAGCTTGTAAGTGCGATTTCGCTTATGGTTTTATTTCTTATACTCAAATACTATGCAAGTTCCATGGGAACCTCATTGATGAATTTATTCGAGAAGGAATACGGACTTTTTGGGCTTATAATAGGTGACAGGAGAATTGCTGTTAACAATAATCTTTTAATCGCGGTTGTCAGGGAGGCTTTAATTGACATTTTAAAGATTATTTTACCCATTCTCCTGATTTCATTTGTTGTAGCATTTGTTGCAAATGCCATGCAGTTTAAGTGGCAGGTCACATCAAAGCCCCTGCAGCCCAAATTAAGCAAGATTAGCCCACTGGGCGGCTTTAAAAAGATTTTCTCCGTAAAACAGGTGATTGAGCTTTTAAAGAGCATAGTGATGGTTGGGGTTATTGCGTATGTAGTATACAGTACATTGATTGATAAGTATGCCTTATTATTTACTTTTTATAATATCGGGCTTGTAGATGCCATTGCTGCTACGGCGGATGTGATTATCAGTCTTGGAATTAAAATCAGCGCGATATTTATGGTAGTCGGAGTTGCTGATTTCATTTATCAGAAATGGAAATTCAAGGATGATATGAAAATGACTAAGCAGGAAACCAAGGATGAGTATAAGCAGACTGAAGGTGATCCTCAGGTCAAGGGACAGATAAAACGAAGAATGCAGGAGGCATCCCGAAGGAGAATGATGCAAAAGCTCCCTGAGGCGGATGTAGTCATAACTAACCCTACGCATTTTGCGGTTGCATTAAAATACGACAGTGAGCTTGGCAGGGCACCCGTTGTAATTGCAAAGGGTGCGGATTATCTTGCCTTTCAGATTAAGGATAAAGCTAAGGAGTACAATATAGAGATAGTAGAAAATAAGCCGCTTGCAAGGCTTTTGTACCACAATGTGGAGGTGGGCGCGGAGATACCGCCGGAGCTTTATCAGGCAGTGGCTGAGGTGCTTGCGTTTGTATATTCAATTCATCACAAAGTATAATGTCGAAAAATCTTTTTTTGTATAGTATTTTAAGACCGTTATATGTTATACTATATTGAATGTGATTTGGGGAAGGAGAATGAAGGATGAAAAAAACAGATATTGCTATTGGCGTATATATACTTGCTGCAGTTATGTTCTTCATCATTCCGATTCCTTCGGGACTGCTTGATGTTCTGATTGCTTTTAATATAGGCGTGGCACTGGTGATTATGGTTAATTCGCTGCTTTCAAAGGAAGCACTTGATATGTCATCATTCCCGACGATGCTCCTTTTTACGACAATATTCAGAATTTCCCTGAATGTTTCGTCAACACGTCTTATTCTCTCTACGGGAGATCCGGGCGAGGTGGTAAGCACCTTTGGAGAGTTTGTAGGCGGTAATGACCTTATTATAGGCGGAATTATTTTCGTTGTTTTGCTTATTGTCCAGTTTATGGTTATAAATAAAGGTTCTGAGCGTGTATCCGAGGTTACGGCAAGATTTACACTCGATGCTATGCCGGGTAAACAGATGGCTATTGATGCCGACCTTAATACGGGAGCTATTACGGATAAGGAGGCTGCCGTAAGGCGTAAGAAGATTCAGGAGGAATCCAATTTCTTCGGTTCCATGGATGGTGCGACGAAGTATGTAAAGGGAGATGCAACGGCAGGTCTTATCATAACGGTTATCAATCTGGTCGGCGGAATTGCAATGGGCGTATTAAGACAGGGTATGACCATTAACGATGCCCTCAGCAAATATTCGATTCTTACCATAGGTGACGGCCTTGTGAGCCAGATTCCGTCCCTTCTTATTTCCCTTTCAACAGGTATTATCGTTACAAAGGGTGCCAAGGAGGAGGGCCTTTCGGTGGCAATGGTCGGACAGCTGTTTTCAATGTCAAATGTACTTTTTATGGTTGGAGCGTGCATGATTGTCCTCGGAGTATTTACTCCGCTTCCGACAGTGATTTTTGCCGGCTTCGGCGCGGCGCTTATAATTGTCGGCACCCAGAAAAAGAAATCCAAGGGTGTTGCTGCGATTGAAAGTGAGACAGAGGCCGAGGAGGAGCAGGCTAAGGAAATCAGAAAGCCGGAGAATGTCAACTCGCTTCTTTCGGTTGACCCGATTGAACTGGAGTTTGGTTATGGTATCATACCTCTTGCCGATGTAAATCAGGGCGGCGACCTTTTGGACCGTGTTGTTATGATAAGGCGTCAGATTGCGCTTGAATTAGGTACGGTTGTTCCTATAATCCGTTTGAGGGATAACATTCAGCTCAATCCAAACCAGTACATAATCAAGATAAAGGGTATTCAGGTAAGTGAGGGTGAAATCCTTTTTGACCATTATATGGCGATGAATCCGGGGTATGTAGAGGAAGAGATTACCGGTATCCCTACATTTGAACCGTCATTCCATCTGCCGGCAATATGGATTACGGAAAGTCAGAGGGAGAGGGCGGAGTCACTCGGTTATACGGTTGTTGACGCACCTTCGATTATCGCAACCCACCTGACGGAGATAATCCGTAAGAATATTGCAGAGCTGCTTACAAGGCAGGATGTTCAGAATCTTATCAACAATGTTAAAGAAAATAATCCGACCGTTGTGGAGGAGCTTGTTCCTAAGCTTGTCGGAGTCGGTGAGATACAGAAGGTATTACAGAATCTTTTGCGGGAGGAAATCTCCATCAGGGATCTTATTACTATATTTGAAACGATTGCAGACCATGCAGCGGTTACAAGGGATACGGATATTTTGACGGAGTATGTAAGGCAGAGCCTTAAGAGAACCATTTCCAGCAAATTCTTTGTTCCTAATGAAACAACGAGTGTGGTGACGCTTGACCCTAAGGTTGAGCAGGAAATAATGGGCTCAGTAAAACAGACGGAGCAGGGAGCATATCTTACGCTGGCTCCGGACAGGGTTAAGAAGATTATGAATTCAGTTGAGTCAGAGCTCGCGAAGCTGGAGAGCATGGGAAAGAGCCCGATTGTGGTTACATCGCCTATTGTGCGTATGTATTTCCGTAAATTGGCAGTTGATTATTTTAAGGATATTATTGTAATTTCATATAATGAGGTTGATTCTAATATTGAATTACAATCAGTTGGGATGGTGACGGCATAGTATGATAGTTAAAAAATTTCAGGCACAAACGGAGACGGAGGCTATAATGAAGGCAAGGGCAGAGCTGGGCCCGCAGGCAGTTGTGCTTAATGTCAAGACAATTAAACAGCGTGGAATAATGAAGCTTTTTAAGAAGGACTGCGTTGAAATTACCGCAGCGCTTGAGGAAAAGGAATTTGCACAGGAAATAAATGATAAAAAGCCGTCAGTTGATAAGAATCCCCATATTGACTTAAGAGTAAGCGATAAGACTGAGAGCAAGCCTGATTCTGTGGAAATCGAAAGAAAGCTGGATAATATTTCAGAGCTTTTAAAGACGCAGATGAAGGATAATGTTCAAAAAGAAGCCGCACCGGCAGTTAAGTCCGATGATAAGAAGACTGAGAGTACTGCAGCGCAGGAGGAAGCTGACCCTCGTCAGGCTGCAATGAATAATAACATTAAAACCCTTAAGCTGGTTTATAACAAGCTGATTGATAATGAGGTGGATGAGAAAATCGCTAACACCCTTGTCAATGAGATTGAAAGCTCATTAAAGAGGGAATCCAATGTTGACAGTATTCTTGCGGGCATATACCAGAAGATTATATTAAAGCTGGGTGAACCCGATATAATTACACTTGGCGATAAAAGAAAGGTTGTTTTCTTTGTCGGTCCTACGGGAGTCGGCAAAACCACAACCATTGCAAAGATTGCATCGAAGTTTAAGCTCAATGAGCATAAGAAGGTTGCCTTTATAACCTCCGATACATATCGTATTGCCGCAGTTGAGCAGTTAAATACATACGCCAATATTTTGGATGTTCCTGTAAGGGTTGTTTATACGCAGGAGGAAATTAAAAGGGCACTTGAGGAGTTTGAGGATTATGATTTGATTCTTGTCGATACGGCGGGAAGATCTCATAAGAATACAGAACAGAAGAATGCAGTTGTTGATTTGTATAAATCAATACAGACAGAGGATTCGGATGTAGAATGTGAGGCATATCTTGTGCTCAGCGTTACAACTAAGTACAGGGATTTGGTAAGTATTGCCAAGGCATACGAAAGCCTTGGAGAATACAAGCTCCTTTTTACAAAACTGGATGAGACAGGCACACTTGGCAATATACTCAATATCAAGCTGTTGACGGGAGCAAAGCTTTCATATACAACGGCCGGACAAAAAGTACCTGATGATATTGAAACTATTAACGTGCAGAGATTAGCTAAACAACTACTGGGAGGAAATGTGTAGTATGGATCAGGCAGAAAGTTTGAGAAATATAATAAAGACCCAGAACCAGAAAAATGTCGGCGGCGCGCGCGTTATTACAGTGACGAGTGGCAAGGGAGGAGTAGGTAAATCAAGCGTTTCAATTAATCTTGCACTGCAGTTTAGAAAAATGGGCAAGAAAGTGATAATTCTTGATGCGGATTTTGGCTTGGCAAATATTGAAGTTATGTTTGGAGTTATTCCGCAATACAACCTTTCCGATATTATGTTCAAGGGAAAAGATATTAAAGATATCATAATGCAGGGACCGGAGGGCGTTGGTTTTATCTCCGGAGGCTCAGGCATTGCAAGGCTTGTTAATCTGGATAATGAACAGATAAAAAGGCTTGTATACAAGATGTCGGAGCTTGAAAAGCTTGCAGATATTATAATTATTGACACAGGTGCCGGAATTTCACCGAGCGTTCTTGAGTTTGTGGCAGCCAGTGCGGAGGTGATTCTTGTAACCACACCCGAGCCGACGTCCGTTACGGATGCTTACGCACTTCTTAAGGCACTCAATATGTTTCCGGGATATAACAAGGCGGACACCAGAATCAAGGTGATATGCAACAGGGTTGATTCAAATGCGGAGGGACAGAATTTATTTGAAAAGCTCAATATTGTTGTGAGCAGGTTCCTTAATATAGACCTTGAAATGCTGGGCTGTGTTCCGCTTGATATGGCTGTTTCCAAGGCTGTGATGAAGCAGAAGCCGGTTTCGATTATGTATCCGGCATCACCTGCAGCAAGAGCCTTTTCGGAAATTGCAGAAAATATTATTAATATCGATGATACCGCAAGCAGCAGCAAAGCGGGAATCCGAAGATTTTTTGGAAATGTTTTTAACCGTAGGAAATGATTAGATAGGTAGGTGTACTTATGGTTTCTATTGATGATATTCTTGGCATTGGCAATAAAATAGAAATGCACGAGATAAATACCAGTATGAGAAAAAACAATCTGAATGATGAACCTGAGAGAATCTATATCAGCCAGCTTCTTGAGTTTGACGAGGAGGACGAGGAGCTGCTTAGCATAGCTATGCCTATATATGAGGGAAAGCTTATCCCGCTTGAAACGGGCCGCAGGTTTGACCTGTATTTCTACGCACAGAAGGGAATTTATGCCTGCTGCGGTGAAATTGTCAACAGATATAAGAGCAATAATATATATGTATTGGTAGTAAGGCTTACCACGGAGCTGAAAAAGCACCAGAGAAGACAGTATTTCAGACTTGAAACAAATATCGAAGTGCAATATAAGGTTTTTACCAAGGACGAAGAAAAATATTACCATTTGATGGGTAAAATCTCGGATGATATGGAAAACAGACCCTACACTGCGGGGGTTTCTATTGATATAAGCGGCGGCGGAATACGCTTTGTTGCCAAGGAGGGGATAGAAGCAGGAAGTAAGGTGCTTATTTCAATTAATCCGTCTTCAAATGGTGTGGAATGCAGCTGCCGGGCTGTGGCTAAGGTAATTTCATCGGGCAAATCCCGTGGAAAAGAAAATGTCTTTGAAAATAGAATAGAGTTTGTCGATATAAAGGATAATGAACGCGAAAGGCTTATAAAATATATTTTTAATGAAGAGCGCAATCAGAGAAAACGCAGGATGGAGTAAATTATGAGCAAAAAAATAATGATAATTGATGACTCTGCACTTATGAGAAAGGTAATATCTGATATAATAAACTCGGAGAATGGATTTGAGGTTTCTGATATTGCAAGAAATGGTGTTGAAGGTTTGAAAAAAATAACTGCTAATCCTACTGCCTATGATGCGATGATTCTGGATGTTAATATGCCGCAGATGGGTGGCTTGGAGCTGCTGGAGGAGCTTTACAAGGCTCAAATCAAACACAGAACCATTATTGTCAGTTCAACAGCGGAGGAAGGGACCAAGGAAACAATCAGGGCGCTTGAGCTCGGAGCCTTTGACTTTGTAAGAAAGCCTGACGGCTCTTCGGAAACGGCAATGCCGGAGTTTAAGGCTGCACTGCTTGATACCCTTAGGATGATGTTTGACACTGATAAGCTCAAAAAACCTCCTGCGCCGGCAAGAAAAGTCATAGCGCCTGCCAAGAGCATGCCTGCAAAGCATACGCGTGTTCCGGGAAGATATCGCAATACCTCGGGAACGCTTGTTGCACTTGCATCCTCAACGGGCGGACCCAAGGCTCTTCAAACGCTGATTAAGAATCTGCCGGCTGATTTGAATGCACCGGTTGTTATTGTACAGCATATGCCGAAGGGGTTTACCTTATCGCTTGCGCAAAGACTTGATGAGCTTTGCTCCATCAAGGTTTCTGAGGCTAAGGAGGATGAGGTGCTGGAGAAGGGACATGTTTACATTGCACCGGGCGGAAGGCATATAGAGATTGCGGATGTATCGGGAGTACACAGAATCCGTTTAAACGATAGTCCTCCTGTTGAGGCATTAAGGCCATGTGCCGATGTTATGTACGCCTCGTTGCAGGACAGCTCATATTCTAAGATAGTATGTGTGGTTCTCACAGGTATGGGTATGGACGGAACTAAAGGAATAACTAATCTTGGGGAGCAGAAGAATATATACGTTATTGCTCAGGATAAGGAAAGCAGCATTGTATATGGAATGCCTAAAGCGGTCAGGGACGCGGGCCTTGCCGATGAGGTTGTTCCGCTGGACAAGATAGCAGATGCAATTAAAAAAAACGTGGGGGTGTCTTAAATGGACGTAAGTCAGTATTTAGAGATTTTTATTGATGAATCAAGAGAACATTTACAGGAACTTAGTGACGCACTGATGGTTCTTGAAAAAGAGCCTGAGGACAAGGAAACGATTAATGCCATATTCAGAGTGGCACATACACTTAAAGGTATGGCGGGCACGATGGGCTATAAGAGAATGCAGAATCTCACCCATGATATGGAAAACGTTCTTTCTGAAATCCGTAATGATAAAATGAAGGTATCGAGCAGTCTTGCTGATATACTGTTCAGATGTCTTGATGCTCTGGATACATATGTAACAAATATTCAAAATACATCCGATGAAGGTACGGATGACAATGAGGCAATCATCAAGGAGCTTAATGCCGTGCTTAAGGGAGAATCTCCTGAGGAGGTTGAGGCAAAGGCAGAGGGCAAGGAAGTACCTGCAGCAGAAGGCGGCGCACCTGAGGCTTCAGGCTCGGATGATGATGCAAAGTATAAGAATCTTAATATTGCTGATTTTGAAAAGAATGCAATTAACGAGGCTCTCGGCAAGGGAATGAGTGCTTACGCAATGACGGTTTCAGTTGATCCTGCCTGCATTTTGAAGGCAGCCAGAGCTTTTCTGGTATTTAAAGGGCTTGAAGGTCATGGCGAGGTAATCAAATCAGAACCTACGGTACAGGATATCGAGGATGAAAAGTTTGATTTGGATTTCAGTATCATTTTCGTTACGCCGGAGCCTTTTGATAATATTAAGTCCATTATCAAGAATGTATCTGAGATAAAGGACGTTGTCGGTGAGCAGATTACTCATCCGTTTACAGAGGACAAGGCAGAGGACAAGGCTGAGGAAAAGAAGAATGAGGTTAAGGAAACGGAGACAAAGCCTGCACCAAGCAGCAGCGCTCCGGCATCCAAGACATCGGCAAATGCGCCGGCTAAGACATCTGGAAAGGCTGTTGCAAGCCGTTCGGTTCGTGTAGATATCGAAAAGCTTGATGTTCTGATGAATCTTGTATCAGAGCTTATAATTGCCAAGAACGGTCTGGTTTCGGCAACGGCAACGGAGTCGGCAAATCCTGCATCATCTGCATTTAATGAGCAGATTGAATATCTTGAGAGGGTAACCACCAACCTGCACGAATCCGTTATGAAGGTTCGAATGATGCCAATCGAGAGCGTTGTAAGTAAATTCCCGAGAATGATTCGTGACCTCAGCAAGAAGCTTGATAAGAAGATGGAATTGTATATGACAGGTGAGGATACGGAGCTTGACCGTACGGTAATTGATGAGATAGGCGACCCGCT
Organism: uncultured Alistipes sp.; assembly: GCA_964403785.1. Lineage (GTDB taxonomy): Bacteria > Bacillota > Clostridia > Lachnospirales > Lachnospiraceae > MGBC120314. Next base: position 7,359 of record CAYOHM010000017.1, on the reverse strand, counting down.
TATGCATTTACTTCGTAATTCCGCTGACCATGGACTTGAAAATGCACAGATTCGTGCCGAGAGAGGTAAGCCTGAGGTTGGTTCTATTTTCCTTGATGCATACCAGGATGGCAATAATGTTGTGATTGAGGTCCGTGATGACGGTAATGGTATTGATATCGAGAAGGTTAGAAGAAAAGCAGTAGAAAAGGGTACGGTCACACCTGAACAGGCTGAGAATATGACGGAGAAGGAAATCATAGATCTTCTCTTTAAGCCAAGTTTTTCAACGGCGGACAAGGTTTCGGATGTGTCCGGACGAGGAGTTGGTCTTGATGTAGTTAAGTCCAAGATTGAGGCTCTCGGAGGAGATATTGAAGTCCGTACAACCTATGGAGAGGGAAGCGCATTCATAATCAGACTTCCGCTTACACTTGCTATCATACAGGCACTTATGGTTCGCCTCGGCAATGAGAAATATGCGATTGCACTTGGCTCAATCCAGACAATTGAAGATATACCTGTAACAGACATAAAATACGTACATTCCAATGAAGTAATTCATTTAAGAGGAAATGTAATTCCTCTCATAAGACTTCGTGATCTTCTTGATGTACCTAAGACGGGTGATGAGGAAGAAGAGGAAAGTCTTACGGTTGTAATTGTTAAGAAGGGTGATAAGCTTGCCGGACTTGTGGTTGACAGCCTTATCGGTCAGCAGGAAATAGTTATTAAGTCACTTGGAAAGCATATTAATATTAACAAGATGATAAGCGGTGCAACAATTCTCGGTGATGGTGAAGTAGCACTTATCATTGATGCTAATGCACTTGTATAGGAGGGGTTACCATGGAAGATATTAAGCCGTTAGAATTAACAGGTGATTCGGGAAACATTGTTCAGTATATAGTAGTAAAGATAGGCAGCGAGCAGTATGGAATTAATATCAAGTATGTTGATAATATTGTCCGTATGCAGAGTATTACAAGAGTGCCAAAGGCACAGGTCTATTACCGCGGCGTAATTAACCTGCGTGGTGAGATTATTCCGGTAATGAGCCTGAGGCTTAAGCTTGGACTTGAGCCTGACAAATTCGATAATAAGACGCGTATTATCATTATCAAGCTGGAAAATGCAACTATCGGCATCATTGTGGATGAGGTCAGGGAGGTAGTCAATCTTAACGAGAATAATGTTGAGAAATCAGCCTATGATTCAAATGATGATAAGACAAATTATATCAGTGCAATCGGCAAGAATAACGGAGAGCTTATTTCTCTGCTGGATGTGCATTCGGTATTATCGGAAAAGGACAGTCAGTAACAATGGTTTATTAGTTAACGATTACAGGAGGATAATATGGCCAAAATAGATTTGAATTCTATGGATAGCCTTTATCTGGACGTACTCAGTGAAATAGGCAATATTGGCTCGGGTAATGCAACAACAGCACTGGCACAGCTTCTTAACCGCAAGATTGATATGTCGGTGCCGAGAGTGGTACTCGTTGATTTTGCCAATATTACCAAGTTCATAGGTTCAGAGGAAGAACTTGTATATGGTATCCTGTTCGGAATAGAAGGCGATATTACGGGTATGATGATGTATCTTATGAAGCCGGAGTCGGCGCATCATCTTACCAATGCCCTTATGGGGCTGGATAATCATTCGGATGAGTTCACGGAAATGGAACTGTCAGCAATGAATGAAATTGGCAACATAATTTCAGGTGCATATCTGAATTCTATTGCAACACTTACAAATTTAAAGATTATTTCCACAGTGCCTAGTTCTACGATAGACATGGCGGCTGCTATATTAGATGTTCCTGCAATTGAATTTGGCAAAATTGGTGACAAGGTACTTATGATAGAAACGCAGATGGGCGAGGGCGAAAGTATAAATGCATATTTTCTGCTGATACCTGATTTGGAGTCCTATGATAAGATACTGGCTGCACTTCACGTTTAGGGGAGGCGTGTATGTCGGAGGTTATTAAAGTTGGAATGGCGGATCTGAAGATTTGTTTTTATCCGGATAAACTGACAACGCTCGGTTTGGGCTCGTGTGTAGGCATTGCTTTATATGATACAACTACTAAGATAAGCGGTCTGGCGCATATTATGCTTCCGGACAGTACTCAGATAAGGAATAACGAGAATAAAGCAAAATTTGCCGACACGGGAATACGGGAGCTGATTTCACAGATGATTAAAGCCGGTGCCTCCAAAAACAGAATGGTAGCCAAGATTGCAGGCGGAGCACAGATGTTCAGTCTTGGTGATGGAAATGATTTTATGAGGGTTGGGGACAAGAACGTTGCGGCGGTTAAAAAGATACTCGCCGCTGAAGGTATAAGGATAATTGCTGAAGATACCGGACTTAATTACGGACGAACGGTAGTGTTTGATTCGGAAAACGGGCGGTATATGATTAGATCCGTAGGTAAAGACATAAAATATATTTAACAGAATTTGTTTTTTGGACGGGGGCTTTGGAATGAGCTTAAAAAATTTGCCGGTGATATTGTCACTTTTGGCTGGATTTGTAGCCTGTATAGCAACTTTTATCTATCAATATGACGGAACGAGCTGGCTATGGATAGTAATTGGCGCATTGGTATTGTTTTACATACTGGGGTTATGTCTGCGAAAGCTTTTTTCTGTTGTTCTTGCCGTAAAGGATGAGGACGAAGCTTCAGAAGAGACTGAGTCAGAAGACAAAGAAGAAACGGATGAAGGTACGGAGGGTACGGATGCCCAAAATTAATACCCTTTATGGAGGTAGCCAATGGATGAAATAGCCAGGAATAGATTGTGGGAAGAATATTCCAAGACAAGAAGAACGGATTTACGTGAAAAATTAATATTAGAATATGCACAGCTGGTAAAGCTTGTTGCAGGACGTTTAGCAATGTACCTGGGATATAATGTTGAATATGATGATTTGGTTGGCTATGGAATATTTGGACTTATTGATGCGATTGACAAGTTTGATTATGGTAAGAACGTGAAGTTCGAGACATACGCAAGTCTTAGAATAAGAGGCGCTATTCTGGACCAGATTCGTAAAATGGACTGGATTCCGAGGTCACTTCGTCAAAAGCAAAAGAAAATTGATTCAGCGATGAGTGATATTGAAAAGGAGACCGGAAGACCTGCAACTGATGAGGAGATTGCCGTAAAGCTTGAAATCTCTACGGATGAGCTTAATTCATGGCAGGGACAGTCAATGGTCACCAATCTTGTTTCGCTGGATGAGTTTTCAGAGGCGGGCGGAGGAAGTGATATTAAAATGGACACGTCCTCCAATTCACATTTTGAACAGCCAGAGACGGTAGTTGAGAAGGAAGAGCTTAAAAAGAAGGTTGCTGAGGCATTGGATTCTCTCACAGATAAGGAGAGGAATGTTGTCCTCCTTTATTACTATGAGGAAATGACATTAAAGGAAATAAGTCTTGCTATGGATGTCACTGAATCGCGAGTTTCACAGCTTCACACAAAGGCGCTTCAGAAAATGAAAGGAACGCTGGGAGATTTTGCAGGAATTTTATTTGCATGATTTTTATATATTTTACAAAAGGGGAAGGTAAAGCATGAACGGATATTTTCAATTTGAAAATCAAAGCGACGGCTTGTATTTTAATCTGTATTGTAAATCCGGCGCAGAGCGTCAGGTTACAATGGAGGATGTAATTCATTATCTTGACAAAGCAAAAATTATGGACTGTGACTTAAATGTGATAAAGATTGCACTTTCAGAGGGAAAGGATACAAGGGTTAAGGTTGGTCCGAGTGTATTGCCTTCTAATGAGTGGGGTGAATACAGAATTTCATCCGACTGCCTGAGAGTGGAGGCAGTATTTTATCCTGGTTTTGCAGGTACATCGCGTATCACTGCGGATGAGATATTAAAGGATTTGGCAAATACAGGAATTAAGTTTGGAATAAATGAAGAATTTATAAAAAAACTTGTGCCGGATATGGAATATTTTATACCATATGAGGTAGCGTGCGGACAGGGTGCGGTTAACGGGCAGGATGCCGTCATTAGCTACCTCTTTGAAACTCAGAAGGTTGCAAAGCCGAAGATAAAGGAAGACGGAACCGTGGATTACCACGATTTGGACACACTTAATCATGTTAAAAAGGGTGATGTTCTTGCGGTAATGAAGCCGGAGGTACAGGGCACAGCCGGTACGGATGTTTTCGGCAGGAATATAATACCTCAGAAAGCCAGAAGGGCGGGCTTTAAATATGGCAGAAATATATCTGTCAGCGAGGACGGACTTTCGCTTCTTTCTGATGTGGATGGTCATGTAACCCTGGAGGGCGGAAAGGTATTTGTATCCAATGTGCTTGTGGTTGTCAATGTTGATGCATCGACGGGTGACATAAATTACGATGGAAATGTCAAGGTTACCGGCAATGTTCAGGCAGGATTTTCTATAAAGGCAAGCGGAAATGTAGAGGTTGACGGAATAGTAGAGGGTGCCAATATCGAGGCCGGAGGTAATCTTACGCTTGTAAGAGGCGTGCAGGGAATGGGTAAGGCTGTTCTTGTGTGCTCAGGCAACCTTGTTGCTAAATTTATAGAGAGTGCCAGTGCGGTGACGGTTGGCGGCTCAATTGATTGTGATACGATACTTCACAGTGTTGTTGAGGCTCGTGCGGGTATAACCGTGGAGGGCAAGAACGGACTGATAATCGGAGGAGATGTACGTTCAACAACGTTAATCAGTGCCAAATTCATAGGAAATGAAATGGGTACTGCCACAATCGTCGGAGTGGGTGTAAATCCGGCTGAAAAGCGCAGGCTGGAGGTACTTAAGAAGGAAATTGTTGAGCTTAACGCAAACAAGGAGAAGCTTAGCCAGATTGTTGCGGTGCTTAGAAAAAAGCAGGAACAGACCGGAGTACTTGAACCTGACAAGCAGGAAATGCTCCAGAAGACAACTCGCAATATTATCCTTGCAGAGCGTGATATCTCGCAAAAGAGAAGTGAATTTAATGAATTAAGCCAGCTTGTAAGTGAAGATGAAAACGCTCGTATAAAGGTCAGCAGAACGATGTACGCCGGAGTTAAGGTGGTTTTTGGCGATGCATATATTTTCATAAAAAACAAGTATGACTATTGTCAGTTTGTAAAGAGTGGTGCAGATATAAGGAGCATACCGATGTAGGAGGCTAATTATGGCAATTTCACCAATAGATATCAGCATGATGCAGCGAATGAATGAAGTTGCGTCAATAAGACAGAACGAAATGAACAAACCTGAGGTACAGCAGATAACTATTGCGAGGGATATGGAAAAACAGTCTGCACTTAATGCAGAGCAGGTAAGAGCCAAGGATGATGCTGGTAAGAGCAATACCGAGCATGACGCCAAGGAAAAGGGAAAGAACTTTTATTATGGCGATGGCGGAAAAAATAAAAAGAAAAAAGAAGAGGGAAAGGTAATTGTTAAGGGTAGTAAATCTTTTGATTTAAAGATTTAGGTACGTTTGATGAGGGGTGCACTGATATGACAACATTGGAAATTATTCTGCTGCTTATAGGTATTGTATGTTTTGCGGTGAGTTTTATCCTTACCAATGATGATTCACAGCCGGTTGGAGTCAAAAACAATACATACAGTCCTGAAGTTACACAGGAGCAGATGGATAAGCTGAAGCAACAGGTTGATGAAATGATTTCAGGACAGATGGTTCAGCTTGAAGAATCAACGGAGGCGGCGCTGGATAAGATATCCAATACCAAGATATTGGAAATGAATGAATACGCCGAGGGGGTTCTCAACGAATTAAATAAGAATCATAATGAAACTGTCTTTATGTATGATATGCTCAATGAGAAGTCCAAGGAAATAAAAAATGTCGTAAGGGATATAAACAACGCAAAGGCAATGATTGAGCAGGCTCAAAGCACAATGCAGGATAATTCGGAGAGCCTTGAAAAGCTGATTAAGGATTCAGAAAAAGCGGTTAAGGAGATTGATGTGGCAATCAAGGCTGCATACAAAACCAAGGCTGCTATGGAAGCTGTCAATGTAGAGGATAAGCAGAAGGCATCACTTAACAATGTGATTACTCCTCAATTCTTTGAACCAAAGTCTGAAAAGATAGAAATAGATGTGAAAAAAGAGCCTGATTTGGCATATATGGCAAAGGTTGAGCCGGAAACAATTATGGCATCCAACTGTAATGAGCAGATTCTGCTTATGCATTCACAGGGAAAGAGTAATTTGGAAATAGCAAAGACGCTTAATCTCGGTATGGGCGAGGTAAAGCTTGTCATTGATCTCTACAACAAGAAGGGTTAAGAAGAATGAAACTTAAATCATATTTAAGAGGACTGGGACTGGGGATGGCTGTGACAACAATCATCCTTGTTCTTGCGTTTAAAGCAAGAAATACGGAAATGACGGATGCACAGATTAGAGAGAGGGCATATGCATTGGGAATGGTTGAAACCTCCATGTATGGCAGCGATGCATCTGATAAGGAAACAGAGACGGCTGCTGACGAACAGCCGACGTCTGAAACGGATACGCAGACGGAAACAGAAACGGCAACTGAGAAGGCAACAGAGAAAGCAACTGAAAAGGCGACGGAAAAAGCCACCGAAAAAGCAACTGAAAAGGCAACGGAAAAAGCTACCGAGAAGGTCACAGAAAAGGCGACGGAAAAGGCTACGGAAAAAGCTACCGAGAAAGCCACGGAAAAGGCAACAGAAAAGGCTACCGAAAAAGCCACTGAGAAGGCAACGGAAAAGGCAACCGAAAAAGCTACGGAAAAAGCCACAGAGAAGGCCACCGAAAAGGCTACGGAAAAAGCCACAGAGAAGGCCACCGAAAAGGCGACAGAGAAAGCTACGGAAAAAGCCACCGAGAAAGCCACCACAGCGGGCACGATAGTTGTTGAGCTGACAGATATAACCTCGGCAGATAAGGCCTCAAGGATATTAAAGGAGGCAGGTGTAATTCAGGATGTGGAAAGCTTTAACGAATATCTTTCCAAGGCAGGACTTGCAACAAAGGTCGGTGAGGGTTCTTTTGAATTCAGGTCGGGTATGTCCTTTGAGGAAATTGCAAATATAATTACAAAAAGAAGTAGATAGATAATAAAAAACACTTGCATTAATATTATCTTATGTGATATTATGGTAAGCGGTGTAAAAATCACGTATGCGGATATTCTGAATGGTGCCTATACGCTTGGGTTCTCAGGATAGACGAAGCATACGGAAGTAAATAAAAACCGGAGGTAAATAAAATGAGCGTTATTTCAATGAAGCAGTTACTTGAGGCAGGTGTTCACTTTGGTCATCAGACAAGAAGATGGAACCCTAAGATGGCAGAGTACATCTACACAGAAAGAA
>CAYOHM010000016.1:0-31187 GCA_964403785.1 uncultured Alistipes sp. | reverse complement strand
AAAGGTTATTGTCTGTCACTTGGGAAATGGTGCTTCTATTTCTGCTTCAATCGGAGGAAAGTGCGTAGATACTTCCATGGGTCTTACACCGCTTGAAGGTCTTATCATGGGAACACGTTCAGGTGATCTTGATGCAGCGATAGTAGAATATCTTTGCAATCATGAGAATATGACAGTTTCAGAAATGCTTAATGTGTTAAATAAGAAGTCAGGTATCCTTGGTATGTCAGGAATCTCATCAGATTTCAGAGACCTTCTTAAAGAGGTTGACAATGGCAACCAGATAGCAAAGGATACACTTGATGCTTACGCATACAGAGTTGCTAAGTATATCGGTTCATACACGGCAGCTATGAATGGTGTGGATGCTATCGCATTTACAGCAGGTGTTGGTGAGAATAACCCACGTATCCGTAAGATGATTTTAAGCTATTTTGATTATCTCGGAATTAAGGTTGATGATGCAGCTAACGAGTCAGCAGTAGGAGAGAGCAAGGTTATCTCCACAGCAGATTCAAAGGTTAAGGTTATCGTGCTTCCTACAAACGAAGAGCTTGCAATTGCACGTGACACACTTGCATTAGTTAAGTAATACATAAGTCCTTATATATCATATAAAAGGGCAATGCCGATAATTTTTCGGCATTGCCTTTTTGCTCTTATTACATCGACTGAAAGGATTGCGTATATGACGCAGATATTTTGCAAACTATCGGACAATATAAAAAAGAATTATATATATTATATTCTGGGCATAGCATTAATGTGTCTGTGGGGCTTTACGCATTTATACAGATTGGGACAGGTTCCGGCAGGGCTTCACATTGATGAAGCGGGAATGGCATATGACGCATTTTGTGTACTTAACTGGGGTGTTGACAGATATTTGAATCCATATCCACTGTATTTTTATAATTTAGGAGGAGGACAAAGTGCTGCATATGTATATCTTTGTGCTGCCTGCATTAAATTATTCGGAATGGATACATGGGTGTTTAGAATACCGGCGGTGTTGTTTTCGCTGGCTGCGTTTATATTTTCATCACTCCTTGTAAATAAGGTGCTTGGCAAAAAGTGTGCGTTTCTGAATGCGTTTTTATTCTGTGTGCTGCCATACTACACAATGATGTCAAGGTTTGGACTTGATTGCAATCTTATGTTCGGAGCAGGCACCTTTGCTATTTGGCTGACAGTTAAGGCACTGGAAAAGGATAAGCTCTGGCTGTATTTTGTATGCGGTACGGTATGGGGATTATCTCTTTACACGTATGTATTAAGCTATATTGTGTTTCCACTTATAATTCTATTTGTTGTAATTTTTATGATTGCCAGAGGTAAGTACAAAGGAGTAATTGTATTTACTGTGCCGCTTCTGATTTTGGCGCTGCCATTAATTGCAATGGTTGTCATAAATGTATTTGACCTTTCAACTATAAGAACCTCATTTTTTACAATATATAAATTGAAGAATGAGAGAGCTGACGAACTTTCGCTAATTGAAATTCCGCGCAATATACTGCCTGTATTAAAAATGCTGTTCACAACTGATAGCGCTCCTTTTGACGCCTTGGAAAAGTTTGGGACGGTTTATTGGCTGTCAGTGCCGTTTTTTATTATTGGAATAATATACAGTGCTGCAATATCAATTTCCAAAAGAGAAAAGACCTGCCTTGTCAGCTTGCTTATGTTTATATACTTTATTGTCGAATTGCTGCTTGGAGCTGCAAAATCAAATGTGGCAATCTATAATTTGAATGGAATTTATCTTCCGGTGCTTTATTTTATCGTATATGGATTTAAAGCTGTTTATAAATGCACGGTATATCTGTCAAAGGGTATTATTGCAGCTTGTCTGGTGCTTTATGTTGTCAGCTTTGTCAAATTTGAAGATTATTACTTAAATAAGTATCCTGCTTCAATAGAATCAAACTATTTATTCTCAGGCAGGCTGAACGAAGTGCTTGATGTGTTTGATGTTTCGATAAGGACATATCCGACATATATTGATGCTTATTATTTGTATTATATGCTTGAAAAACGAATAAATCCGTATGAAGTGCAGCTTACGGAGGATTTTGCCCGGTATGATACCATAACCTTCAGCTCGGTAAATACTGAATTTGATGCGGATGAGATTGAAAAGTATGATTTGTATGTAATGAACCGCTGGAGTGTCAATGAGATAGAGCTTTTATCAAAATATTCATATGACACATTTTGGACCGAGGACTATGTCATATTTTACAGATAAAAATGTGAAGAAAAATGTGAAGAAAAATGTGAAGAAAAATTGAAAAACTTATTGACAAACGGATATGTTGTACTTATAATTGTAAAAGTGCGTAAATGTTGGATTATGTTTGCGCGTATGATAGCATAGGAGTGAGTTTATGCTGTTGGATTTATCAGAGCTTTTATCGGGGAGCATTAATACAAAGGTATATCATGCCGTGGTTGAGATGGAACGGTTTGATACCGGAGCTGAGATTTACGGTGTTAAGAGTGCATCGGAAATTGATATAACGATTACACAGACCGGTGTTAAGAGATTCCTTGTGACCGGCGCAGGCAATATAACGCTGGTTATACCGTGTGCGAGATGTCTTTCGGAGGTTGATACATACATTGAGTATCAGATTGAGAGAGAGATTGATTTTAATGCCGAGGATGAGCTTTCAGATGAAAGACTGGAAGAAATGAGCTATATTGACGGATATCACCTGGATGTAGACAAGCTTGTCTACTCAGAAGTTTTGATTGATGTGCCACTTAGAGTTTTATGCAGTGAGGATTGCAGGGGACTTTGTTATAAGTGCGGTGCAAATCTTAATAGAGGTGAGTGCGGCTGTGACAGAGTTCAATTAGATCCAAGAATGTCTGTTATCCAGGATATTTTTAAGAATTTTAAGGAGGTGTAAGGTCATGGGAGCTATTTGTCCAAAGAATAAATCATCAAAGGCAAGAAGAGACAAGAGAAGAGCAAACTGGAAGATGTCTGTTCCTAATCTTGTAAAGTGCAGCAAGTGTGGAGCTTTAATGATGCCTCATCAGGTATGCAAGACTTGTGGTTGCTACAATAAGAAAGAAATTATCGCTGTTGATTAATTTTTAACAATTGTCGGTAAATACTTGGGTTTGAGGGATACTCCTTGAACCCTTTTTTCATTATACAGGATATGGTGGAGTATGGGTTTGAACGTTAAAGATAATTTATATAAAAGTTTTAAAATAATATGGGAAAATAAAGTTATTCCGATTTTGATAACGCTTTATGTGTTCCTTGATAAATTTGTCCCGCTGTGGAGGCTTTCCGCCTATAATCATTCAAATGCGGATGATTACTGGATGTCAGCCGAGGCACATTTTACGTGGGTGGATACACATAATCTTTTTAAGGTAATAGCAAATGCATTTAACTCTGCTGTCTGGCTGAGAAATAACTGGGACGGCTGTTTTTTGAGTATGTTCCTGTCAGCGCTGGTTCCGGTTACTTTTAATGAGAGCTATTATCGTTTTACCTTTTATCTGTTCTCAACCGTAATTATACTCGGAACTGTGTTTTTTATGTACGAGCTGTGCTGCAGATTATTTAAAATGCGTTTATGTGATAACATACTGCTGACGCTTTTTACCTTAATTCTGATTTTTGGTTTTTCTCCTTCGGTAAAGGAGGCAATGTACTGGTGGTGCGGTGGTATTAATTATACGTTTTTCTTTGGAGTATTATTATTTGCACAGGCATTTTTGATTGAGTATATGGTATCCGGCAGGTGGTACTGTCTTGCAATCGGGAGTATTCTTTCATTTTGCGTGGGACTTGGAAACCTCTTGTCAGCACTTGTCAGCCCGATACTGCTTTTTTTGGAGCTTGTCCTCATAATATATTTTAACTGTCAAAAAGAGAATGGCAGTATAAAAAAAGCACTCAGGCGTTCAGAAAAATTTATTATTGCGTTTCTTGCAGGCTTCACCGGACTTTTGTTAAATGTGTTTGCTCCGGGGAATATGATTCGCGGAGGTGAAGATTTATTTGCGTCCTCACCGGTTGAGGCAGTATTTATGACGATAAAGTCATCAACAGCGCTTGCGGCGGAGTATTATAAAAAGCCTATGAGCATTATTTTGCTTGCAATGCTGCTGGTGGTGCTGACGGGAGTTAAAAAGCGCTCATTTAAATTTCCGCTGCCTTTTTTGGTTATTGCAGTTTCATATCTTATTTACTGCGCTGCATTTACACCCGTTGTCTATGCACAGAGCGCTTTTTACGGAAGATGCAAGGAGGTATCATATTTATTTTTGATTTTTCTTCTTGTATTTGATATGATTTATTTTGCGGGATGGCTTAGTGTAAAGACGGCAGCGATAAATACTGGTCTAAAAAATAAAAACATTATGAATGGTCTGGTTATTATATCGGCTGCTGCGGTGTTGATTTTGGGAAATGTCTGGTCGCTGTATTTCGACGCGGCATATGCAGTGGAGGCAATCCAGTCGGGCTGTGCGGATAATTTCCATAATCTGATGAGCGAAAGATTTGCAGAATATTATAATCCTGAGATAAAGGATGTTGTTGTGACAACTATTGAATGGTATCCGGGTATTTTTTACCATGATGATGACTGTCTTGAGGATATCGCATATTATTTTGATAAAGAATCGGTTACTTTGGCACAATAAAGGAGATAAAATGAAAGGTTTTTTAAAAAAGCTTAAGGACAGCTATATAATTCCGGCAGTGGTTATGCTTGGATTATTTATCGTAAAATTCTGGCCGCTTTTGGATATTTCCAGATATAATCATTCAAATGCGGATGATTTCTGGATGTCATCGGGCGTGCATTTTGTGTGGGAAAATACACATTCGGTATTAAAAACCTTGCAGTATGACTTTGTCACAACGGCTGCACTGTGGAAAAACTGGGACGGCTGCTTTGTAAGTATGCTTATAGGAAGCATACCGCCCGTTGTTTTTGATGAGGAATTATATAAATACACGTTTACAATTATAGCAGGTATACTAATTCTTGGCATTACCTGGCTTTTATATGAAGTGCTGGTAAGACTTCTTAAGTTTCCGGCGGTTCATTACATTTTGATTCTTTTCGCTGTACTGATTTTGTATACAAATTTCACGCCATCAATTAAGGATGCCTTTTATTGGTGGGTGGGCGGAATAAACTATACCTTTATGACGGGCATAATGTTTATCTCACAGGCATGCCTTGTCGAATATATTGTAAGCAGCCGCAGGGGATTTTTGGTTATTGGTTCGTTTTTTGCTTTTATAACCGGCGTGGGAAATCTTCTTACGGCGCTTATCAACCCATTAATACTTATTGCTGAGCTTATTGTGCTTATACTTGCATATAAGAAGGATAAACTTCTGTATATTATTCCTGTTGTATCCGGTATAGCCGGACTTATGTTTAATGTACTTGCACCCGGAAATCTTATAAGAGGCGGTGATGAGCTCTTTTCTAATCCCATCATATCCTCGATTATCCGTGCGATAACTTCCTCAACGGTTCTTATCGGTGATTATTACAGAAGACCGATGGGGTGGATTTTCTTATTCGTATTGGCGGTGGTATGTGATGCAATGAGAAGAAAAACAAGCGGTTTTAAGTTCAGATATCCGGTAATCTTCGTGATTGTCACATATGGAATATACTGCGCTGTTTTCGCACCCGTAATATATGCGGGAAGTGCTTTTTACGGACGAGTTAAGAATGTTTCATTTTTTATTATGGTGCTTATGTTTTTATTTAATGCCATTTACATTCTGGGATGGTTTTTTGAAAGGTATGATATAAGCATAAAAAAAGCAGTACTGCAGGTGCTCGTATATGCAGCACTTATATTTGTTGTTTTCACCTGCTGCGCCGACAGAGCTTATTTTGACTCGGCATATGCAAAGGAATCTGTAAAAGTCGGACAGGCACAGGATTTTGACAGAAGAGTAATGGAAAGATTTGCAATATACTATAATAATGACATAAAACAGGTAGAGGTCCCTGAAATTACATGGATACCGAATATATTTTATTGGGATGACGATTGTCTTGAGGATATTGCATGGTATTTTCATAAGGAGTATATAAAAGTGGTAAGCGATTAATTTTCTTGAAGTGCCGTATTTTTTATTTCGCATTTTTATTTTATGGTACATATCACGAAGTGATATGTAATTTTGCACAAAAATTGCGATAAGTAAGCTAGCTTACTTTGCGCAATTCTCGTGCAAATTGCTTATGAAGCTGCGCTTCATAGCACCATAAAATAAAAATGCGGCAATTCAAGAAAATTAGTTGTTGATATAAAATGAGTTTTAGTATATTATGTACTGGAATATAATTTAGGAGGAAAGTGTCATACACGAAAAATGGAGTGAAATGGAAGATAAGATCATAGTTGCAGTGGATGCCATGGGTGGTGATAATGCTCCTGTTGAGCCTATTAAGGGTGCAGTTGATGCTGTAAATTCAAAGGATAATATTTATGTTGTTTTGACAGGTAACGAAGAAATTATCCGTTCTGAACTTTCAAAATATACATATAATGAAGAAAAGATTTCCATAAGAAATACCACTGAAGTTATAGAAACCGGTGAACCGCCGGTTATGGCAATTAAGAAGAAGAAGGATTCTTCTCTTGTGGTTGGTATGCATATGGTAAAGGATAAGGAGGCTGACGCTTTCGTTTCAGCGGGAAGCTCTGGCGCCGTATTGGTAGGAGGACAGGTAATTGTAGGCAGAATCAAGGGCGTTGAAAGACCGCCGCTTGCACCGCTTATCCCAACTGGCAAAGGTTTTTCGCTTCTTATCGACTGCGGAGCAAATGTAGATGCGAGAGCATCACATCTTGTACAGTTTGCCAAGATGGGCTCGATATATATGGAATATGTTATGGGTGTTAAGAATCCCAAGGTAGGACTTGTTAATATCGGCGTTGAAGAGGAAAAGGGCAATCAGCTTGTCAAAGAAACATATCCGCTTCTTAAGAACTGCAGTGATATTAATTTTGTCGGAAGTATTGAGGCAAGAGATATTCCTAAGGGCGAGGTTGATGTTGTAGTTTGTGAAGCATTTGTGGGAAATGTTATCCTGAAGCTTTATGAAGGTGTCGGAGCTACACTTATTTCTAAGGTGAAGGAAGGTATGATGTCAAATTTAAGAAGCAAGATAGGTGCAGTTTTAGTTAAGCCCGCATTAAAGAAAACACTCAAGTCTTTTGATGCCAGTGAGTACGGCGGAGCGCCTCTTATTGGTCTTAACGGACTTGTTGTAAAGACTCATGGAAACTCTACCGCAAAGGAGATTAGCGCATCGATTATTCAATGTGCGGCCTTTAAAGAGCAGGGAATTAATGAGAAAATAAAAGAAATGTTAAATAAAGAAAATGAATAGTATTTGAAAGGATGTTTATCATGGAATTTGAAAAATTACAGAAAATTATTGCAGAGGTATTAAATGTTGATGCTGACGAGATTACAATGGACACAACATTTGTTGATGATTTAGGGGCGGATTCTCTTGATGTGTTCCAGATTTTGATGGGAATTGAAGAAGAATTCGATATTGAGATTGCAAATGATGCTGCTGAAAATATCGTTACTGTTGCCGATGCTGTTGAACAGATTAAGGCTGCTATTAACTAATCATTATTTAATAATAACATAGTGTTAATATATAAGACTGTCTTACCGGGATGGTCTTATATATTATGCAAAAGTTTAAGGTGGCAGAGGAATGTCTAATAAAAATTTAAAAGAACTTGAAAAAAATATAGGATATACGTTTAATGATGGCGAACTTTTGCGTCATGCCATGACACACAGTTCATTTATAAGTGAGCATAGGCTCAATAAGTTAGCCTGTAACGAAAGACTTGAGTTTTTGGGGGATGCGGTTCTTGAAATTGTAGTAAGTGAGTATCTTTTTACCTCTTTTTCACAAATGCCCGAGGGTGAGATGACCAGAAACAGGGCAAGCATTGTATGTGAGCCTACACTGGCTTTGTGCAGCAGGGATATTTGTCTTGGAGATTATCTGCTTTTGGGAAAGGGAGAAGATCAAACCGGAGGAAGAATGAGGGATTCCGTGACCTCGGATGCAATGGAGGCTCTGATTGGAGCAATATATCTGGATGGTGGGTTTACTAACGCGAAAGAGTTTATATACAGGTTTATCCTTAAGGATATTTCGGCTAAACAGCTCTTTTATGATAGTAAATCTATCCTTCAGGAAATGGTGCAGACACAGAATAACAAAAAACTTTCCTATGAAATGGTAAGTGAGAGTGGACCGGACCATAATAAGAAATTTGAGGTCAGGGCGCTTGTCGATGGTATTGAAGTAGGCCATGGCATTGGCAGGACCAAGAAGGCTGCACAACAGCAGGCTGCCTATAATGCGATTTTGGCAATCAGGGCACAGAATAATGAAACGAGGAATAATTAATGTATTTAAAGAGTATAGAAGTACAGGGCTTTAAGTCATTTGCAAATCGAATACTTTTTGAATTTCATAACGGTATTACGGGCATTGTAGGACCCAATGGCAGCGGTAAAAGTAATGTTGCAGATGCGGTGCGCTGGGTGCTGGGTGAGCAGAGTGCCAAACAGCTTCGTGGTGCTAAAATGGAGGATGTCATATTCTCAGGTACAGAAATCAGAAAACCTGTCAGCTTTGCGTATGTTGCAATCACGCTGGATAATTCGGACAGGGCACTTTCGATAGATTATGATGAGGTGGTTGTCACCAGAAAGGTTTACAGGTCGGGCGAGAGCCAGTATCTTATCAATGGCAATGAGTGCAGGCTCAAGGATATTAATGAGCTTTTTTATGATACGGGTATCGGCAAGGAGGGTTATTCCATTATAGGACAAGGTCAGATTGACCGTATTCTAAGCGGTAAGCCCGATGAAAGAAGAGAGCTTTTTGACGAAGCAGCCGGTATTGTGAAGTTTAAGAAAAGAAAGGCGGCTTCTATTAAGAAGCTTGAAGAGGAGCAGGCAAATCTTACGCGTGTAAATGATATCCTGTCAGAGCTTGAAAAACAGGTCGGACCTCTTTCTCGTCAGGCTGAAAAGGCAAAGCAGTACCTTGCGTATAAGGAGGAGCTCAAAAATTACGAGGTTAATTTGTTCCTGCTTGAAACTGAGAGGATTAAGGAGCAGCTTACAGAGGTTACAGGCAAATACGAGCTTGCAAGCAGTGAACTTAATCAAAAACAGGCGGAAAATGATTCAATTAAGGAAGAGTATGAGCACCTTGAGGGTGAAATCGAGGAATTAAATAATCTTATTGAAGAATATAGTGAAAAAATTAATGAAATGGTTGTAAACAAGGGACGTCTTGAAGGCCAGATTAATGTCTGCAACGAGCAGATTAATACCCTGCTGGTTAATGATGAGCACTTATCCGAGCGTATAGCAACCATAAATAAGAATATTGAATCAAAGAAAGAAGAAAGAGAACGCTATAATCTTCAAAGAGAGGAAGCAAAAACAGAACTCAAGGCGCAGGAGGCAGAAAAAAATTCAGCCGAAGCTGCTTTGGAGAATATCCGAAGTGAGATTGCAGCTTTAAACCAGCAGATTGAAGATAATAAAAATGATATTATCGAGCTCCTTAATGAGAAGGCTGAAACACAGTCCGACAGCAAGCGTTATGAGGCTATGCTGGAGCAGATTGGAATCCGAAAGGCTGAGCTTACAAGCAAAATCCTGAAAGGAAAGAGTGACGAGGCGGTCTGGGTAGATGCCGAGAAGAAATATAAGTCAGAATTTGATGAAGTAAATATTCGTATAGATTCTCTTAATGCGACTATCAAGGAGCTTACGGACGAGATTGCAGCTACAAGAGCAAAGGTTTCGGATATGACAGCCGAGGTAAATAAGCAGCAGCAGCAGTATCATTCAAGCAAATCCAGACTGGAGGCGTTAAGAAGCCTTACCGAAAGATATGAGGGCTATGGCAACAGTATCAAGAAGGTAATGGAGCAAAAGGATAGCAATCCTGGTATTGTGGGCGTTATCGCGGATATTGTAAAGGTTGAAAAAAAATACGAGCTTGCGATTGAAACAGCTCTTGGTGCGACTATCCAGAACGTTGTAACTGACAATGAAAATACAGCCAAGTCGCTTATTGCCTATCTCAAGGAAAATAAGCTGGGGCGTGCCACTTTCCTTCCTTTGTCGGCGATTTCGGGAAAGAATACACTTGCCAAGGAGCCATGCCTTAAGGAAGCAGGCGTTGTCGGCATTGCGAGTGACCTCGTGAAGGTGTCATTTGAATATACAGAGCTTGCCAAATATCTTCTTGGACGTGTCCTTGTGGTGGATAATATAGATAATGCGCTTAACATTGCCAGAAAGTATAAATATTCACTCAGGATAGTTACACTTGAGGGAGACCAGTTAAATCCGGGCGGCTCAATGACCGGTGGTGCATTTAAAAATTCCAATAATCTTCTTGGAAGAAGAAGGGAAATAGAGGAGCTCACCTCACAGGTTAAGACTGTATCCGAACAAATCAAGGTGAACGAAGAAGAAATAAAAAGACTTCGTAATCTTGTCGGAGAACTCAGGACAACTCTTGAGGAAAATAATAAAACCCTTCGTGACACCATGGTTATGCGAAATACTGCCGAAATGAATTATAAGCAGGCAGTTGACAAGAGAAAAGAGATAATTTCTTCATATCAGGACTCTGCAAATGAGGCTGCACAGATAGATGGACAGATTGCGGATATTAAGTTAAATGTTAAGAACATTGCGCAGGAGCTGTCTGAATTTGATAAACGAAATGAAGAGGCACAAAAGAATATAGAGAAGGCATCTGCGGCTCTTGAGGTAATAAGCGGCAGGGAGCTTGAGGCAATAAAGCAGGCGGAAGCGGTGCATCTGGTTTACTCGACACTTTCTCAAAAGGATTCATTTGTGCTTGAAAATATAGGGCGTGTTGATGAAGAAATTGCCGCATTAAATCAAGAGCTTGACGAGCTTCGTGCCAGAATCGGAACATCCAAGGATGAAGTGGATGGCAAGAAAAAGGATATTGAAATATTAAAACAGAATATTGACGATATAATTAAGTACACAGAAGAATATGAAAAGAAATCAGCCGAATTAAAGAACCGTAAGGATGAGAAGAACAGAACGCATAAGGAGTTTTTCGATAAGAGAGAAAAACTTACAGCTTCAATTTCAGAGCTGGATAAAGAAACCTTCAGGCTGAATTCCCAGATTGAAAAGCTTAATGATGCTAACGATGCCCAGTATGAGTATATGTGGAATGAGTATGAAATCACGTTAAGCGTAGCACTTATGCAAAAAAATGAAAATCTGACGGACCTTAATGAAATCAAGAGAAATGTTTCATCACTCAAAAATAACATTAAAGGGCTTGGAGATGTAAATGTAAATGCCATTGAGGATTACAAAGAGATTTCTGAGAGATATAATTTCTTAAAGACCCAGCATGATGATCTTGTTACGGCAAAGGAAACGCTTGAAAAGATTATAGAGGAACTTGACACTGGCATGAGAGTCCAGTTTGAGGAAAAATTTAATCAGATTAAGGTTGAATTTGACAAGGTGTTTAAGGAACTTTTCGGAGGCGGCAAGGGAACAATTGAGCTGGTTGGCGACGAGGATATACTGGAGGCCGGAATTTTGATTATTTCGCAGCCGCCGGGCAAGAAGCTTCAGAATATGATGCAGTTATCCGGTGGAGAAAAGGCACTTACCGCAATAGCACTTCTATTTGCCATCCAAAACCTTAAACCATCACCATTCTGTCTGCTTGATGAAATTGAAGCCGCACTTGATGATTCAAATGTAACAAGATATGCACAGTACTTACATAAGCTTACCAAGAACACACAGTTTATTGTAATCACACACCGTCGAGGAACCATGGCTGCGGCTGACAGACTTTATGGTATTACGATGCCGGAAATGGGTGTTTCAACCCTTGTTTCGGTGGACCTTATTGAAAAGGACCTTGAAAAATCTGATAATAAAAATTAAGCTGTGGCATTGCAAATATTCGATTTGATATGTGACAGCGGAAAGTATATGGTGGATAAATGGGATTTTTTAGCAAATTAGTTGAGGGTCTTACAAAGACACGTGATAATATCGTGTCAGGTATAGATTCGGTTTTTAACGGATTCTCCGAGATTGATGATGATTTTTATGATGAGCTGGAGGAAATCCTTATAATGGGTGATGTGGGTGTAAAGACCACACAGGATATTCTCGACAGCCTTAAGGAAAAGGTTAAGGAGCAGCACATCAAAAAGCCCTTGGAATGTAAGAATCTCCTTATAGAAAGCATAAAGGAACAGATGAATCTTGGCGCCAACAGCTATGAGTTTGAAAACCGCAGGTCGGTCATACTTGTGATAGGTGTAAATGGAGTCGGCAAGACAACCTCGGTCGGTAAACTTGCAGGACAATTCAAAAATCAGGGTAAAAAGGTTCTGCTTGCCGCGGCTGATACATTCCGTGCCGCCGCCATAGAGCAGCTTGAAGAATGGTCGAAACGCACCGGAACTGATATGATTGCACAGTCCGAGGGCTCGGATCCTGCTGCAGTTGTTTATGACGCTGTTTCTTCGGCTAAAGCCAGAAATGTTGACATTCTTCTGTGCGATACCGCGGGACGTCTTCACAATAAGAAAAATCTTATGGAAGAATTGAGGAAAATTGACAGAATTATTGATAAGGAGTATTCTGATGCATATAGGGAAAATTTTATTGTCCTTGACGCTACAACGGGTCAGAATGCACTTTCACAGCTTAAGGAGTTTAAGGATGTAACCAATGTTACCGGTATAATTCTTACCAAAATGGATGGTACGGCCAAGGGCGGCATTGCCATTGCGATTCAGGCTGAGTATGGTATTCCTGTGAAATACATAGGTGTCGGAGAGCAGGTGGAGGATTTGCAGAAGTTTGATGCGGATGAATTTGTCAATGCGTTATTTGATGTAAAGCCTGATGAAATAAATTAATTACTACAATTCATAAGAAAGAAGGATATATAACAATGTTAACTTTGGAAAAGTTTGAAGAAGCAGCAGAAAAAGTCAAGGAGGTTACCCTTAATACTAATCTTATTTACAGTGAGTATTTCAGCAGCCAGACGGGCAATAAGGTTTATTTAAAGCCTGAAAATATGCAGTATACAGGTGCATACAAGGTAAGAGGCGCGTACTATAAGATTAGTACGCTTTCGGATGAAGAACGTCAAAAAGGTCTTATTACTGCATCAGCAGGAAACCATGCACAGGGTGTTGCATATGCAGCCAAGATTTACGGTGTTAAAGCGACGGTTGTTATGCCTACAACAACACCTCTTATGAAGGTTAACCGCACAAAAAGCTATGGAGCTGATGTAATTCTCTACGGAGATGTATATGATGAGGCATGTGCGCATGCGCTTGAGCTTGCAAAGGAAAAAGGTTATACATTTGTGCATCCTTTTGATGATTTGGCAGTTGCAACAGGTCAGGGCTCCATTGCCATGGAAATCATCAAGGAGCTTCCAACAGTGGATTATATACTTGTACCTGTTGGCGGAGGCGGACTTGCAACGGGTGTTTCAACACTTGCAAAGCTCCTTAACCCTAAAATCAAAGTAATCGGGGTTGAACCGGCGGGCGCTAACTGTCTGCAGGAATCATTAAAGGCGGATAAGGTGGTAACACTTAAGTCTGCAAGTACAATAGCTGACGGTACAGCAGTTAAGACACCGGGCAAGCTCCTTTTCCCATATCTTAAGAAAAATCTCGATGACGTCATAACAATAGAGGATGACGAGCTTATCGTGGCATTTTTGGATATGGTCGAAAATCATAAAATGGTAGTCGAAAATTCCGGACTTCTTTCTGTGGCTGCACTTAACCACCTTGATGTCAAGGGAAAGAAGATTGTTTCGATATTAAGCGGAGGCAATATGGATGTTATTACAATGTCCTCAGTCGTAAGATTCGGTCTTATTGAGAGGGGAAGAGTGTTTACCGTATCTGTGCTCCTTCCGGATAAGCCGGGTGAGCTTGTAAGGGTTGCACAGGTTATTGCAGATAATCAGGGCAATGTAATTAAGCTGGATCATAATCAGTTCGTAAGCACTAACAGAAATGCAGCAGTGGAGCTTCGCGTTACCATGGAGGCATTTGGACATGAACATAAGGAACAGATAGTTAAGGCTCTTGAGGAACATGGCTTCAGACCTAAGCTTGTAAGACCTAGCTTCTAATTACCCGAGCACAGGAACGGATATTTTATGTACGAAATTGTTGATGATTACATGGATTTGGAGCAGATTGCCAAAAGCGGACAGTGCTTCAGATGGAAAAAACAGGAAGATAATACTTATTCGGTGGTTGCCTTCGGCAGTTACCTCAGGATGCAGCAGGAGGGTAACAGAATTATATTTTCCTGCGATGAGAAGGAATGGCATGATATATGGTACGAATATTTTGATATGGGTACGGATTATGCCGGTATAGGAAAACTTATTGAAGCTTCGCAGGATGAATATTTAAAGCAGGCGTATGCAGCCTCAAAGGGTATAAGGATACTTAAGCAGGATATCTGGGAGGTTATAGTTTCATTCCTTATTTCTCAAAACAATAATATTCCGAGAATAACGGGCAGCGTAGAAAAAATATGTAATCGCGCAGGTGCACATATAAAGCAGGGCGACAGTACCTGTTACGGTTTTCCGAAGCCCTGTGAGGTTTCAGATGAATTTTGGGATGACAGCACGTTGGGGCTTGGCTATCGCAATATTTACCTTAAGGAGATGTTCGCATTTGCAAGGGAGAATCCTGAATATTTAAATCAAATCAAAACCCTAAGCTATGATGAGGCTTTTGAAAGCCTTATAGGACATAAGGGAATCGGTACGAAGGTTGCCAACTGTATCTGTCTGTTCGGACTGCATCATATTAATGCTTTTCCGGTAGATACACACATAAAACAGATACTTGAAAAACATTATTCAAACGGGTTTGACTTTGAGCGCTATGACGGCGTGGCAGGGGTAATTCAGCAGTATTTGTTTTATTACGAACTTATAAAGTCCAAGTCATAAAGTAATAAAATGTAAATTGTATAAATAAAAATACAACAGCTGTCAAGAAAAAAACTTGACAGCTGTTTTGACGTATTGTATTATAATCAAGGTGGTTCCGATGGATAGAGTATTTGAGCGAACAATGCTGTATGATTTTTATGGCGAGCTGCTTAAGGAGAATCAGAAGAGCATATATGAGGATGCACTTCTTAATGATTTATCTCTCAGTGAGATTGCTTCAGACAGGGGTGTTTCAAGGCAGGCAGTTCATGATACCATAAAGAGGTGCAATGCACAGCTTGAAGAATTTGAGGATAAACTTCATCTTGTGTCCAAGTTTGAAGCCGTAAAGGGTACGGTTTCTGCGATAAATGCGCTTATAAAGCAATACCGGGAAACGGGTGACGAGGTTTGTCTTAAAAGGATAGAAGAATTGTCCGACGGAATTGTTGATGAGTTCTAAGTGGAGGATTATGGATGGCATTTGACAGTTTATCAGAGAAATTCCAGAATATCTTTAAGAATCTGAGGGGCAAGGGCAGACTCTCCGAGGCTGATGTCAAGGCTGCGATGAAAGAGGTTAAGCTTGCACTTTTGGAGGCGGATGTTAACTTCAAGGTAGTTAAGCAGTTTATCAAGTCCGTTGAAGAACGCGCCGTAGGTCAGGATGTGCTTTCAAGTCTTACACCCGGTCAGATGGTTATTAAGATTGTCAATGAAGAAATGATTTCTCTTATGGGCTCGGAAACTACCGAAATTGCAATCAAGCCCGGAAATGAGATTACTGTCATAATGATGGCGGGACTTCAGGGCGCCGGTAAGACAACCACCACTGCCAAGATAGCCGGAAAGCTTAAGGCGAAAGGCAAAAAACCGTTGCTGGTTGCCTGTGACGTATACAGACCGGCAGCTGTTGAACAGTTAAAGATTAACGGCGAGAAACAGGGAGTTCCTGTTTTTGATATGGGTACGGATAACAAGCCCGTAGAGATTGCAAGGAACGGTGTTGAGTTTGCAAGAGAGAATAACTACAATGTAGTTATCATAGATACAGCCGGACGTCTTCATATTGATGAGGATATGATGGCTGAGCTGGTTGACATCAAGAATAATATAAATGTTGACCAGACGGTACTTGTTGTTGATTCAATGACAGGTCAGGATGCGGTAAATGCCGCATCAATGTTCAATGAGAAGATAGGAATTGATGGTGTTGTCCTCACCAAGCTCGATGGTGATACCAGAGGCGGTGCAGCACTTTCAATAAGGGCTGTAACCGGAAAGCCGATATTCTATGTCGGTATGGGAGAAAAGCTGTCAGATCTTGAACAGTTCTATCCTGACAGGATGGCTTCGAGAATTCTTGGCATGGGTGATATTCTTTCACTCATAGAGAAGGCTGAGAGCCAGATGGATGAGGATAAAGCCAAGGAGCTTACTCAGAAAATGAAAAAAGCTGAGTTTGACTTTAATGATTATCTTGATTCAATGCAGCAGGTCAGGAATATGGGTGGTATCGGTTCGATTTTGGATGCACTTCCGGGTATGGGTCTTGGGGGCACAGGTGCTATGAAGAACCTGAATGTCGATGAGGATGAGGCTCAGAAGTCACTCTCAAGGGTCGAGGCAATTATATTTTCTATGACCCCGCAGGAAAGGGCTAATCCTAATATACTGAATCCATCCCGTAAAAACCGAATTGCCAAGGGCGCAGGTGTGGATATTTCAGAGGTCAATCGAACTGTTAAGCAGTTTGAGCAGATGAAGAAAATGATGAAGCAGATGCCGGGTATGTTCGGAGGCAAAGGTAAAAAGGGTAAATTCAAATTACCTTTTTAATAAAAGGATTTAATCCATATATAATAAATATTTCAGGAGGTGAATTAAAATGGCAGTAAAAATCAGATTAAAGAGATTAGGACAGAAGAAGGCTCCTTTCTATAGAATTGTAGTTGCAGATTCCAGATCTCCAAGAGATGGTAAGTTCATTGAAGAGATTGGTACTTATGATCCTAACAATGACCCAAGCACATTCAACATTGATGAAGAGGCAGCAAAGAAGTGGTTAGCAAATGGTGCTCAGCCGACAGAGGTTGTAGGCAAGCTTTTCAAGGTTGCAGGTATTGTAAAGTAATCAATGAATGATAAGGTCTTAAACTAGTGGAGGTTTTAGGATGAAGGAATTGGTTGAAGTTATTGCAAAAGCACTAGTTGATAATCCTGAAGAGGTTGTCGTTACAGAGTCAGGTGATGACAAGGAGCTTACCATTACATTGACAGTTGCTCAATCTGATATGGGTAAGGTAATCGGAAAGAACGGAAGAATTGCTCAGTCAATTCGTGCTGTGGTTAAAACAGCTGCTTCTAAGGATTCAAGAAAGATTAACGTTAAGATTATGTAATCTTAAAAAAACGGGATGAGAGGTGCGAGCATTTCTTATCCTGTTTTTTATTTTGCGGTATGATACCAGTCTGCGGTATTTAAGGAGATTTTATGGAAAATTTATTAAGAGTGGGTGTAATCACTTCAACTCATGGTCTTGCAGGTGAGGTTAAGGTATATCCTACAACTGATGATATGACAAGATTCAAAAAACTTAAGACGGTTATTGTTGATTTGGGCAGGGAGCAGGTGACATTAAATATTGCCTCGGTAAAATTTTTTAAAAATCAGGTAATACTCAAATTTAAAGAATTTAACAATATTAACCAGATTGAAAGATTTGTCAAAAAGGATTTGCTCATTACAAGAGAACAGGCTGTTCCGCTTGGTGAAAATGAAAATTTTATCTGTGATCTTATTGGTTTAAGGACGGTAACGGAGGACGGAACTGAGCTTGGCGTAATGAAGGATGTTATTCAGACGGGCGCCAATGATGTTTATATAATCGCATCGCCTGATGGCAGGGAAATACTCATTCCTGCAACAAGGGAATGTATTTTGGATGTTAATATAGATGAAAAAATAATGAAAGTACATTTGTTGGAAGGATTGCTTGATTAATGAATTTTCATGTAATGACTTTATTTCCTGATATGATAAATTCAGGTATGAATACAAGTATAACAGGACGTGCCATTGAAAAAGGGCTGATTAGCCTTCAAACGGTTAATATACGTGATTTTACTACTAACAGACATATGAAGGTTGATGATTACCCATACGGCGGGGGCGCGGGTCTGGTTATGCAGGCAGAACCTGTATACCTTGCGTATAAGAGCATTGCGGCTGCTTTTGAAAATGCAGAAAAAAAACCGAGAGTAGTATTTGTTACACCATGCGGATATACCTTTGACCAGAGGATGGCTGAGGATTTTGCAAAGGAGAACGATATTATCTTCCTGTGCGGGCATTATGAGGGAATTGATGAGAGAGTGCTTGAAATGATAGTAACCGATAATGTATCAATCGGTGATTATGTGCTTACGGGCGGAGAGCTGCCTGCGATGGTTATGATGGACTGCATCTCAAGACTGGTTCCCGGTGTACTTCATAATGATGTTTCGGCCATGACGGAATCCTTTCAGGATAATCTGCTTGAGTATCCGCAGTATACAAGACCGGAGGAGTTCATGGGAAAGCGTGTTCCCGAGGTGCTGCTTTCAGGACACCATGAAAATGTTGAGAAATGGCGCAGACAGCAGTCACTTATCAGAACTGCCAAGTACCGTCCGGACTTACTTGAAAAAGCAAAACAGACTTAAAAAAGTACTTGCAATTACAGTATTTTTATAGTATAGTATTATTTCGTGAGATATGGATGGTCCTCTGGTATGCTGTATATTAAGAACATCTGATTAGAAGGAGGTTCGTTATGAACGATATTATTAAGAACATTGAGGCAGCTCAGTTAAAGAATGAAGTGCCTGAATTCAATGTAGGCGATACAGTCAGAGTATCAGCTAAGATTAAGGAAGGAGACAAGGAAAGAATCCAGGTCTTCGAAGGAACAGTATTAAAGAGACAGGGCGGAAGCTCAAGAGAAACATTTACGGTTCGTAAGAATTCAAATGGTATCGGTGTTGAAAAGACATGGCCATTACATTCACCTTCAGTTGTATCAGTTGAAGTTGTAAGACGCGGTAAGGCAAGAAGAGCAAAGCTTAACTACCTTAGAACAAGAGTTGGTAAGGCTGCGAAGGTAAAGGAATTAGTAAAATAATGAATTTTAGGGACACCTTTTGTGATGTCCCTTTTTTCATAACCAAATATGGGGGAAACAATGAGAAAATACAGAAAACCATATAAGGAAAGAGTAAAACTTCAGACAGCGGTAAAGTTTGTATGTGACCTTCTTGTTGTAATATGCCTTGCATATCTTTTGGTAATTATGTTTGGTGAAAGGTATACAATGGTCGGTAATTCCATGAATTACACTTTGAATAATGATGATATTGTACTTATCAATAAGGCTGTTTATAAATTTAAAGAGCCTGAACGGTTTGATGTCATTGTGTTTGAGGCGGATGGGATTAACGAGGGGAAAACTTATATTAAGAGGATTATAGGTCTGCCGGGAGAGAAGATTAAAATAGAAGACGGAATTATTTATGTAAATGATATGGTGCTTGTAAATGATATTTCGGCGCGCTATATTCTAACCCCCGGACTTGCCGGTGAGGAAATCGTGCTTGGTGATGATGAATATTTTGTGCTTGGAGATAATCGCAACAATAGTGAGGACAGCCGTTTTTACACCATCGGCAATGTAAAAAGGGAAAATATTATCGGCAGTCCGTGGCTTAAGGTATATCCATTTAGTTCATTTGGATTAGTAGAATAGGAGAAATTTATGCATTTTCAGTGGTACCCGGGACATATGACTAAGGCAAAGCGTATGATGCAGGAGGATATCAAGTTAATAGACCTTGTGATAGAGGTGGTTGATGCCAGAATTCCGCTTAGCAGCCGCAATCCTGACATAGATCAGCTTGGGCAGAATAAATACAGGCTCATAATATTAAATAAGGCAGACCTCGTTTCGGATAAGATAATTGCTGACTGGACTAAATATTTTGAGAGCAAGGGCTTTTTTGCAGTCGCTCTTGATTCAAGAAGCAGAAATGGTATGAAGCGCGTGAATGCGGTAATTGATAAAGCCTGCCAGGCAAAGTTTGAAAGGGACAGAAAGCGTGGAATCCTCAACCGTCCGGTAAGAGCTATGGTGGTCGGGATTCCCAATGTCGGAAAGTCAACCTTTATCAATTCCTTCGCAGGCAAGGCCTGTACCAAAACAGGAAATAAGCCCGGAGTTACAAAGGGCAAGCAGTGGATTAAACTTAACAAAAATGTTGAACTTCTCGATACCCCGGGAATTTTATGGCCTAAATTCGAGGACCAGTCAGTGGGGCTTAAGCTGGCACTTATCGGTTCAATGAATGATGAAGTGCTCAATATAAGGGATTTATCAATAGAATTAATAAGCTTTCTGCAAAAGGATTGCCAGGGTATGTTAAGTCAAAGATACGGAATTGATGAAAATACCAGCGCACAGGAGTGCCTTATTGCAGTTGCACAGGCACGTCATTGTATCAAGAAGGGCAATGAACCGGATTTTGAT
This sequence comes from uncultured Alistipes sp., assembly GCA_964403785.1. Lineage (GTDB taxonomy): Bacteria > Bacillota > Clostridia > Lachnospirales > Lachnospiraceae > MGBC120314. The sequence goes on along the minus strand of CAYOHM010000016.1, from coordinate 10,534 downwards.
AAAGCTGCGTCATTGATAATTGATGAATTTAGAAGCGGTACAATAGGTAGGATAGCACTTGAATATCCACCGGAAACGCAAAACGATATAAAGGAATAATATGGAAAAGAAAATATCTGAAATAAAAAATGAATTTGAGAGCGCTGAAATTGAACAATATGATGAGCTTATAAGACTTTATTCTTCGGATGAAAGAAACGGTGTTATCTCGATTGTATCAAAGTACCGCAAAAAGCAGGAGGCTCTTGAGGCAGAAAAACTTAGAATCTACAAGCTCAAAGAATTTGAGCGAAAGTATGATGAGTGTCAGTTTATATGCGGCATAGATGAGGCAGGACGCGGACCGCTTGCAGGTCCCGTTGTGGCAGGTGCGGTTATTTTGCCTAAGGATGAAGAAATATTATATATTAATGATTCAAAACAGCTTTCAGAAAAGAAAAGAGAAGAATTATATGATATAATTATGGAAAAGGCAGTTGCGGTCGGTGTGGGAACAGCCTCACCCGAGCGCATTGATGAAATAAATATTTTGCAGGCAACGTATGAAGCTATGCGTATGGCTATAAGCAAACTGTCAGTAAAACCCGATATATTATTAAATGATGCGGTGATTATTCCCAAGGTTGATATAAAGCAGGTTGCAATAATCAAGGGTGATGCAAGGAGCGTAAGCATAGGGGCGGCGAGCATTATTGCCAAGGTTACCAGGGACAGAATGATGAAGGAGTATGCACTTATATACCCTGAGTATGGCTTTGAAGGACATAAGGGCTATGGAAGTGCGGCACATATTGAGGCAATCAGAAAATTTGGTCCCAGTCCGATTCATCGCAAGACATTTATAACGCATTTTATTTAAAAAGGTAAGTGGTGGGTAATGGCATACAATATCAATTTGGCTAATTATATAAATAATACCAGTAACACAGGCGTTAACGGTGTTTTAGGCGAAAATGCACAAAGCCAGCCTGTGCGTGAGGCATCGCAGGCTGCCAGGGATACCTCGGAGCTTATCAAGGGTATGTTGGTCGGCGATGTTTTTACCGGAGAGGTTTTAAGCGTGGATGAAAATTCTGTTTCCATCAGAACCAACGGAAAGCTTCTTATGGCAAATTTGATGCAGGAAACCGGACAATTATCCAAGGGTGATATGCTTACCTTTCTTGTTTCAGACAAAGCGGACAATAAAATCTCTTTAAAGACACTGGATACACCCGCACAGGAGGCACTTTTTGCAGGCAAGGCTCTTTACGAGTCCGGACTTGCGGTAAATCAGGCTAATCTTGATATGGTTAAGGGTCTTATCGACCAGAATATGCCAATTGATAAGAACACACTTAACGATTTAGCTAAGATAATGAACGCATTTCCTGATGCAGATACGGATACACTTACAAGACTGTATAAGCTTGATATGCCGATAAATGATGAGAATATAAAACAGTTTGATGCATATAAGGTGTATGAGCATGACATGACCGGCACAATAAATAATCTTGCAGAAGATTTTTCAGGCATTATTGACAAGCTTGTTGGCGAGGGCTCTGACAGCAAGGCAGTACAGCTTACGCAGGATATGCTTTCATTGCTATCACAGGAAGCTGTTGAGGAAGAAATTAACACGCCGGAACGGACGGTAAGTGATGAGGGCGGCATACCGCAGGCTGATGCAGCACTTAAAGAGGTTCCTGAGGGGAACACGGTTAAGGAAGAAATACTTAAGGAAGAAGTGCTTAAGGAGACCCCTAAAGAAACGCTTAAGGATGTGACTTCCTACCTTAAAAACGAAAATATTCCCGATAAGGAAAAGAACAATCTGCTGCAAAAATTCCTCTCTGATGAAGATATACCCGTGGAAATAAAGTCCAAAATTACTTCAAGTGAAGAATTTAAGGATTTCTTTCAAAAACAGTTAAAGAATACTTTATTTATAAAGCCCGAGGACGTTTCGGATAAGGGAGAGGTTAAGGATTTTTACAAGAAGCTTTTAAAGGTAACCTCCGACGGAGAAAGATTACTTGAAAGGGAGGGTCTTGAAAACTCCAATATGGCAAAGGGGATGCATTCGGTAAAATCAAACGTAGAATTTATGAATGATTTGAACCATCAAATGGCATATTTACAGATTCCGATTAAGCTCCAGGACGGTGAAGCCAGAGGTGATTTATATGTTTATACCAATAAAAAGGCACTAAAGGGCAAATCGGATGAGCTTACGGCACTGCTTCACCTTGATATGAATAATCTGGGACCTATGGATATCTATATAAAAATGAGTAACGGCAACAATGTTTCGACCAATTTTTGTCTGGAGTCCGAGGAGATGCTGGATTTTATTTATGAGCATATTGATATTTTAACTGAGAGATTAAATAAAAAGGGATATAATTTTAAGCCGACTATGACGGTAAAAAATCCTGACGAAAATGAAAAATCAGGAGGAAAAATAGATTTTGAAAAAGATTTTCTGGATGTGGTTGAACCGGTAATTCCAATATCAAGATATTTATTTGATACGAAGGCATAGCTTTGCTTCGTACACAGGTGGAGAGTATGGCAGATAACAAGGATAAACCAAAGCAGGCGATTGCGCTGGTATACAATCCGGGAGATCAGGCACCTACGATTCTTGCGTCAGGAAAGGGTGTTCTCGCGGAAAAGATAATTGAAAAGGCAAAGGAAGCGGATGTACCGCTTTATAAGGATGATAAGCTTGCAGACACCTTATCCAAGCTTGAAATCGGAGATATGATTCCTCCTGAGCTGTACAAGGTTGTAGCGGAAATACTTGTATTTGTTGATGAGATGGATAAGCTAAAGAGTAAAATATAAAGGCGGAAGGGTCATATTAATGAATAATAGGCAGGTAGGTGCACAAAAAGAAGCCTTGGCATGTGAATATCTGCGTCAAAAGGGATATGTGATTCTTGAGCAGAATTTCAGATGCAGGTCGGGAGAAATAGATATAGTAGCAAGGGACGGGATATATCTTGTATTTGTAGAGGTAAAGTTTAGAAGCACCAATAGGCTTGGCGGACCCTTAGAAGCAGTGGATATATGCAAACAGCACAAAATCAGGCAGGTTGCAAATTGGTATTTAATGCAGAACAGAATTGAAAATGCATGGGTCAGGTTTGATGTGATCGGCATATTGGGTGATGAAATAGAGCATATTAAGGATGCGTTTTAATTAGGGGTATGTGATGATTAAGATAACCGGTGTTAATAAAATAAATAATTGCGCTTCAACAACAATTCGCGAAAAGGATAATGTGTCATACATTACATATAAGAGCCTTGATGAATTTGAATGGCTGACTAACGCATTTTCGACAAGAATAGGTGGTATAAGCGAGGGCATTTATGCCGATATGAATCTTTCGTTTACGGTAGGTGACGAGCCAAGAACTGTCTATGAAAATTTCAAATTGTTTGGCAGGGCGATAGATGTGGATGTAAATGATATGGTCTATTCACATCAGACGCATACAACCAATGTTATGAGAGTTTCACTTGAACAGGCAGGAATGGGAATATCAAAATCCAGAGATTTTCATGATATAGACGGAATTATGACAAACGATAAAAATCTTTGTCTTGTGACCTCGTACGCAGACTGCGTACCTCTTTATTTTGTTGATCCCGTAAATAAGGCAATTGCACTCAGTCATTCGGGCTGGCGCGGGACTGTCAGAAATATTTGTAAGAATACAGTTGAGATGATGAAGGTCGAATTTGGCACGAAACCGGAAAATATAGTTGCCTGTATCGGACCGTCAATCTGTGTGGACTGCTACGAGGTCAGCAGGGATGTTGCTGATAAATTTACCGAAAGCTACGATAAAATCCAAATAAAGGACATCCTTTATCCGAAGTCGGAAGAAAAATACCAGCTGGATTTGCATATGGCTAATTACTACAATATGGTTAACTGCGGGATAAAAGCTGAAAATATTTCCATGCCGGACATCTGCACGAGCTGTAATTCCTCATGGCTTCATTCACATAGGAAATCAGGCGGAAAGCGCGGCGGTTTATGTGCATTTCTTATGATAAAACAGTAAATTATTAACGAGTTTTTATTAAATATACATAATTTATACATATTTAAGGGGTAAAATGTAACCGAAATAACAAAAGTTTAAAGGGGAATTGGTATAACTATGGAACAGGAAAATGTAAACATTTCAAATAATCTTCCGCAGCAGCTTGTAGGACAGGATGTGGAGGCTCTGATGAATCAGTTGTTGAATTTCAGGGAACTCCTTATGATGTATCAATGTGCCATTAAAGAAATCAGGACAAAGCTTGAGATACTTAATGAAGAATTTAAGGCTAAGGAGCAGCGCAATCCGATAGAAACCATCAAGGATCGTGTCAAAAGTCCTATGAGTATTTATGATAAGGCAATCAGAAAGGGCTACAAATTAACTTCCGAATGTATCAGGAATAATATGAATGATATTGCAGGCATCCGTGTAATATGTCCGTTTATTGAGGATATTTACAGTGTTGCCGAGATGCTTACCAATCAGGATGATATCAGAATGATAACCGTCAAGGATTATATACAGCATCCCAAGGAAAATGGTTATCGCAGCTTACATATTGTCGTTGAAGTCCCTATCTTTCTGTCAGAGAAGAAGGAATACATGAAGGTGGAGGTTCAGATAAGAACCATTGCAATGGATTTTTGGGCAGCACTTGAACACCAGATTCACTACAAGAAGAATATTTCAGGTGATGATTTAAGCATAGTGAAAGAGCTCAAGGAATGTGCGGACACCATATATGAAACTGACAAGAAAATGGAAAGTATAAGACATAAGCTTGATTATGTGGATGATAACGCACATGTCATATAAGGGTTGTCATATAAGGATTTTATCGTTTTACTTTTGAGGCTCTGGATATAAATAAGAGAATAATAACAAGTATGAGTATGGTTGCGCCGAAGCCGATAAAGGTTTCAAGCATTTGCATAAATATGCTTGATTCAGTGAGGGCTGCTTCAACCTCTGTATACCGGGCGCTGTCAACTATGCTTTTTATGTAATCTGCAGCTCCTTCATAAGCGGACAAATCATTTGACTGAAGTGTGAAGTTGTAGTTATAGCCATTTATAACTGTGTAGTAGCGGAGTGTATATACATCCGTTTTGTCAACATTACTGCGGGCTGCGGTTACGATGTATTTTGAATTGGTATTCTGATAGATGTCAATATTCAGTAATTCTGACTCGTCCGAAGCAGCATAGCTTTCTGAAAGCTTGTCCATGTATGATGTAAATTCACTGTCCTCCATGGATTTAAAATCACTCGCCTGAGTGTTATTAATCTGTGTTGAGGTGACAAGTATTTCAAATGAAATGTCATCAGGAAATACATCCAGATAAATATCATTGTTGGTATAGGTGGTCAGAAGCTCGTTCGCAGTTGCATCTAATTTGTCAAGGGCAGCATTTCCGTCAGATACGTTGCGTGTGAGTACGTTTAATTCATCCGTTACATTTACGGTTAAATTGATTGCGGAAATTGCATATTCTTCCTCGTCTGCATAGGTGTAAAATGAAATGCAAAGTGACAGTACAAAGCTCATCACGATAGTTCTTAAAATAAAAGCATGATTTTTCATGGCCAACTCCTTATATCATCAGAATATTATATTTTTATATCATAATTATTTACAAAAAGCAATTATGTTGGTATTATTTAATGGATATTTTTTATAGTGAGGAGAACAAAGATGAGTAAACCTGTTGTAGCAATTGTCGGGCGTCCCAATGTAGGTAAATCGACATTGTTTAATGCACTCGCCGGTGAACAGATTTCAATAGTTAAGGACACTCCCGGTGTTACAAGAGATCGTATATATGCAGATATTACATGGCTTACACATTCATTTACAATGATAGATACGGGCGGTATTGAACCTGACAGCCATGATATTATTCTTTCCCAGATGAGGGAGCAGGCTGAGATAGCGATAGATACCGCTGATGTTATCGTGTTTATAGTGGATGTACGGCAGGGAATGACGGATGCCGATTCCAAGGTGGCTGATATGTTAAGACGCTCTAAGAAGCCCGTTGTTCTTGCTGTTAATAAGGTTGATAATTTTGATAAATTTATGGCCGATGTCTACGAATTTTATAATTTGGGAATCGGTGACCCGATTCCTGTTTCGGCTGCGTCAAGACTCGGGCTTGGTGACCTTTTGGATGAGGTGGCAAAATATTTTCCCCAAACCGACGGCAGTGAGCAGGAGGATGACAGACCACGGGTTGCCATTGTCGGTAAGCCAAATGTCGGCAAGTCATCCATTATTAATAAGCTTGTCGGAAGCAACAGGGTTATTGTTTCCGATATCGCAGGAACAACAAGGGATGCGATTGACACCGAGGTTATACATAACGGGAAGCCGTATGTGTTTATCGATACCGCGGGGCTTAGACGTAAGAGCAAGATTAAGGAGGAGCTTGAACGGTACAGTATCATAAGAACGGTAACCGCAGTTGAGAGAGCAGACGTTGTCCTGATTGTAATTGATGCAACTGAGGGCGTTACAGAGCAGGATGCCAAGATTGCAGGAATTGCTCATGAGCGCGGTAAGGGTATAATTATTGTAGTTAATAAATGGGATGCAATCGAAAAGACGGACAAGACAATTTACGAGCATACCAAAAAGATAAAAGAAGTTCTTTCATTTATGCCTTATGCGGAGATTATGTTTGTTTCGGCACAGACCGGGCAGAGACTTGAAAAGCTCTTTGATTTGATTGATACCGTGATTGAAAATCAAAATCTGAGGATTCAGACAGGCGTTCTTAATGAAATTCTCACCGAGGCAGTCGCAATGCAGCAGCCGCCTTCGGATAAGGGCAGGAGGTTAAAGCTTTATTACATTACGCAGGTTTCCGTAAAGCCGCCGACATTTGTCATATTTGTAAATGATAAGCAGCTTATGCATTTCTCGTATACAAGATATATTGAGAACAAAATCCGTGATACATTCGGATTTTCGGGAACGGCTATTCATTTTATAGCACGAGAGAGAAAGGAAAAAGAACAACAATGATTAGGCTTATTTGTATTTTGATTGGCTACTGTTTTGGTATTTTTCAGACAGCATTTATTTATGGCAAACTTAACGGAATAGATATAAGGGACTATGGCAGCGGCAATTCGGGCACAACCAACATTACACGTACCTTGGGTAAAAAGGCAGGTATTATCACTTATTTTGGCGATTGCATAAAGGCAGTTCTGTGTACCCTGCTCATCCATCTTCTATTTGGCAGCACATACGCCGATATGGAGTTTTTACTTATAATATACGGCGGACTTGGGGTTGTACTGGGACATAATTTTCCGTTTTATATGGGCTTTAAGGGCGGTAAGGGAATTGCAGCAACCTCCGGCTTTATTTTATCCCTTCTTCCGTATAACTGGCTCATTGTACTTATTGCAGCAGTAACCTTTTTCGGGACTGCATTTATTACAAAGTATGTTTCGCTTGCATCGCTTGTATTTGTTACGGTGGTGCTTATAGAGATTGTCGTATTCGGACAGCTTGGATATTTTAATATGCCTTCTACGCACTGCTATGAGGCATATGCGGTGACATTTGTAATTGTTCTGCTTGCCTTTATAAGACACAGAAGCAATATTCAAAGACTTATAAATGGTACCGAGCGCAAAATTCTACAAAAAAACAAAGACAATTAGGAGATAATATGGCAAAAATAGGTGTTTTGGGTGCCGGAAGCTGGGGTACGGCTTTGGCATTATTACTTAATAATAATGGACATAATGTCACTTTGTGGTCTGTTTTCCCAGAGGAAATAGGCACAATCAAGGCTGATTTGGAGAATAAAAGGTGTCTGCCGGGAGTAAAGCTTTCTGAGAGCATAGAATATACAGCGGATACGGGCAGGGCGCTTTCTGATAAGGATGTAATCGTATTTGCGGTTGCATCGCCCTATGTACGTTCAACTGCCAATATTGTCAAGGACTATGTAAGGGATGGACAGATTATTGTAAATGTTGCCAAGGGAATTGAGGAGGATACGCTTTTTACCTTAACGCAGGTACTTGAGGATGTTCTTGTAAATGCGGATGTGGCAGTTCTTTCCGGACCAAGCCATGCAGAGGAGGTAGGACGTATGCTTCCGACAACCTGTGTAGTCGGAGCTAAGAACCGCAAAACGGCAGAATTTTTGCAGAATATTTTTATGTCAGAGGTTTTTAGGGTATATATAAGTCCTGATATTACAGGTATTGAGCTTGGCGGAGCTCTTAAGAATGTAATCGCTCTTGCGGCAGGTATTGCGGACGGAATAGGCTATGGTGACAATACCAGAGCAGCACTTATCACCAGAGGAATTTATGAAATTTCAAAGCTGGGTATTGCAATGGGCGGCAAGGCAGAAACCTTCAACGGACTTACCGGAATAGGAGATTTGATTGTGACCTGTTCAAGTATGCACAGCCGCAACAGAAGGGCGGGTATACTCATCGGACAGGGCAAATCCTACGAAGAAGCCATGAAGGAAGTTAATATGGTAGTCGAAGGAGTCTATGCGGCTAAGGCAGCCGGTAAGCTTGCTGAAAAGTATAATGTTTCAATGCCGATAGTCAGGGAGGTAAATAATGTTTTATTTGCCGGCAAAAAACCTGAAGATGCCGTAAGAGAGCTTATGCTCAGGGATAAGAAGCTTGAAATCAACAGCCATGACTGGGACAATTAAATAAGAATAAATTTTACCTCTTCCTCATATATTTTGAATAAATCAAGGAAGAGGTATTTTTATGGATTATAATGATAATAATACTTTTAATCTGTATAAAGATATACAGGCCAGAACAAATGGTGAAATCTATATGGGCGTAGTTGGTCCTGTCCGTTCAGGAAAGTCAACCTTTATCAAAAGATTTATGGACCTTATGGTAATTCCCAATATTAAAAATTTGTCGGACCGTGAAAGAGCAAATGATGAGCTCCCACAGAGCTCTGCGGGCAAGATGATAATGACAACTGAACCCAAATTTATACCCAAGGATGCAGTAAGTATAAATATTGATTCAATTGAACTTAAGGTCAGATTAATCGACTGTGTGGGCTTTATGGTTGACGGTGCAGCGGGGCATCTTGAGAATGATATGGAGCGTATGGTAAAAACACCGTGGGATAAGGACCCGGTTCCGTTTACTGTCGCTGCGGAAATCGGAACACAAAAAGTAATTAAGGATCATTCAACGGTGGGGATTGTTATTACGGCAGACGGAAGCTTTGGAGATTTTGACCATTCGGCATATTATAAAGCTGAAGAAAAGACCGTAAGACAGCTTAAGGAAATTGGCAAGCCGTTTGTAATGCTTCTTAACACAATAATTCCAAATGACTTAAAAACTAAGGAATATGCCAGAAAAATGCAGGAAAAATATGAATGTGTCGTTATTCCCTGCGATTGTTTAAATCTGTCCATGGATAATATAATGACGATATTTAGTGCAATGCTTGATGAATTCCCTCTAAATGAAATTTATTACAATGTCCCTAAATGGGCGCAGCTCTTGCCTAAAGAGGGGGCTATTTTCAGTGAGCTTACACATATATGTACTGCTGTACTTAAGGATGTTGACACAATGCAGGAGGCAAAAAGATATAAATATGAAGAAATGCCGGAATATATAAATAGTATACGCACTGACAGTGTGGATTTTGCCACGGGACGTATGCAGATAAGCATTGACATTGATAATAAATATTATTTTGAAATGTTAAGTGATATGAGTGGTGAAAAAATAGAAAACGAATATGAGCTAATAAAGCTTATTTCCGACCTGACAGCCAGAAAGCAGGAATTTGAAAAAGTGGCAGATGCGGTAAGCATGGTACATATAAATGGGTATGGAGTGGTTACCCCGACAAGGGAACAGATAAATATTCAGGAGCCCGTGGTTTTCCATAACGGAAATAAATTCGGCGTAAAAATCAAAGCTGATGCCACAACCATTTATATGATACAGACAAATATCCAGACAGAAATGGCACCGATTGTAGGCAGTGAACAGCAGGCAAATGACTTGATAGAATATATAAAAAATAATTCGATGGAAAACAGTGAAGGACTGTGGAATACAAATATTTTCGGAAAAACCATAGAACAAATAGTAAGTGACAGCATAAACGATAAGATAAGAAATATAACGGATGACAATATGGACAAATTAAGAGAAACACTTCAGAAGGTGATGAACGAAAATACAGGTATAGTTTGTCTGATAGTGTAGCGAAAAAATACTTATTAAGTGAGTTTCCGTATTTTTTATTTTAAGGTGCTATGAAGCGTAGCTTCATAAGCAATTTGCACGAAAATTGCGATAAGTAAGCTAGCTTACTTTGCGCAATTCTTGTGCAAATTACCATATCACTTCGTGATATGTACCTTAAAATAAAAAATACGGAAACTCAAGTAAACTCACGCTATGAGCGATTTCATTGCTATTCTTCGTTAAATATGGTAAAATAA
>CAYOHM010000015.1:16898-31707 GCA_964403785.1 uncultured Alistipes sp. | reverse complement strand
ACTAGGAGAGAATTAAAATGAAAAACGAAAAAACACTTAAAATAGTAATAACAGGCCTTATGGCAGCTCTTTGCTACGTGGCATTTACATTTCTTAAGATACCTATTCCGGTACCGGGCGGAGATACAACGGCGCTTCATATAGGCAATGCTTTCTGTGTACTTGCGGCTCTTATCCTTGGTGGATGGTACGGCGGTATCGCAGGCTCGTTAGGTATGACGATTGCTGATATTCTTGACCCTGCATATGTTACAAGCGCACCTAAGACATTTATCCTTAAGCTCTGCATTGGACTTATCGCCGGATTTGTCGCACATAATATTGCACATATAACCGAGGACCATAAGCCGGCATATGTGGTTAAGTGGTCACTTATCGCAAGTATTGCAGGCTTGGGCTTTAACGTTATTGCAGACCCTATTGTAGGATATTTTTATAAGAACTATATTCTCGGTGTTGCTTCACCTGCCGCAAAGATTATGGCAACCTGGGCAGCCGGTGCAACCGCAGTTAATGCAGTTGTAGGTACGATTGTGGTAGTCATTGTATACAACGCACTCAGACCGGCACTCAAAAAGAGTGGAATCTTCTTTGTAATTGGACGCAAGGAGGAAAAAGAAGCTAAAGAGAACAAGGTATACAAGGAAAAAGAAGCTTAATCAGATATAGGCATAAAACGGTACGGCATCACGCTGTGCCGTTTTTTTATGCAAAAATACGGATGTGCGGTATATGGAAGTCTTTGTTTATATATGTTAAAATACAAAAGGATATGTAAGTGTGCAAAGGTGTGAATTATGTTTAATGTCAGTAATGGTTCAATAAGACTATCCGTCAGAAGCTTTGTGGAATTTATATTCAGAAGCGGTGACATTGACAACAGAATAGGACAGGGACCTGATTATGAAGCAATGCAGGCGGGCAGCAGACTGCACCGCAAAATTCAAAAGCAGATGGGAAAGGGCTATACGCCTGAGATCCCGCTAAAGACAGTTATAGAGCGCGAAGGTTACAGTATTGTGATTGAAGGGCGGGCAGATGGAATATTTTGTAAGGATAATGAGGTTATTGTGGATGAGATAAAGAGTATGTATGCACAGGTTGCCTCATTAAAGGAGCCGGTATATGTGCACAAGGCACAGGCACTTTGCTATGCATATATTTACTCAACGCAAAATAACCTTAAAGAAATATCCGTCCAATTGACCTATGCCAATCTTGAAACTGAGGAGATACTGCGTTTTAAGGAAAATTTAAGCTTTAAAGAATTAAAGAAGTGGTTTGAGGACGCGGCATTGGAGCTTGCGAAGTGGACGGACTTTTATATGGATTCACGAAGGCTGAGAAACCAGTCAATCAAAGCAGTTGAATTTCCTTATGAATACAGGGAGGGACAGAGAGATTTGGTGGTTGCCGCTTACAGGACAATGAAGCAGCATAAAAGGCTGTTCATTCAGGCACCGACAGGCGTCGGCAAAACCATCTCAACTGTGTTTCCGGCAGTAAAGGCTGTCGGGGAAGAACTTGCGGATAAGGTGTTCTATCTCACGGCAAAAACAATTACAAGGACGGCGGCTAAGGAAGCCTTTGCTGTGATGAGAAAGCAGGAGCTTAGGTTTAGAACCGAGATAATCACCTCCAAAGAAAAAATATGTGAATATAATCTGGGCTGCAATCCGGTGGAATGTCCTTTTGCCGAGGGACATTTTGACAGGGTAAATGCGGCGGTCTACGATTTGGTAAATAATGAATTTGACATTGACAGAAATCTTATACTGCAATACGCATCAAAGCATAAGGTCTGTCCTTTTGAAATGTCACTGGATGTTTCCTACTGGTGTGACGGAATTATCTGTGATTACAATTATGTATTTGACCCCAATGCCAGACTTAAGAGGTACTTCGGTGACGATAACGGAGGAGATTATATATTTCTTGTGGACGAGGCGCATAACCTCGTGGAGCGCGGACGCGAAATGTATAGCGCAGCCATATATAAGAAGGATTTTCTAAAATTTAAAAATACAATGAAGAAGCTCGATAACAGGGTGTACAGGGAGGCGGAAAAAGTCAACAAAGCGCTGCTTGAGGTAAAAAGACAGGCGGAGGGAGATTTTGTTGTGCTTGACAATGTGCAGGACGTGGAGCTGGCACTTATGAGGCTTTATGATGAAATGATTAGATTTAACGATGAAAGACATAATTATGATGAAAAAGACCTCTTTCTGGAAATGTTTTTTAAGGTCAGGGACTACCTGTATGTGTCAGAGCTGGTTGATGAAAATTATGTGACTTATGCCCGTATATTGGAGGACGGCGACCTTATGCTCAAGGAGTTTTGCGTAAATCCTGCAAATAACATCAACAAATGTGTGGAAAAGGGCATAAGCAGCGTGTTCTTTTCGGCGACCCTTCTTCCGATAAAATATTACAAAAGCCTGTTAAGCACTGATGAGCAGGACTATGCAATCTATGCCAAATCAGTGTTTGACCCGCAAAAAAGCTGTATATTAATCGGCTGTGATGTAACCACAAGGTATGCGATGCGTAATGAAAGGCAGTATAGAAGGGTATATGAATACATCAATAAAATAACAAGGGCGCAAAACGGAAATTATATGGTATTTTTCCCATCATACAGTTATATGGAGGAGGTTGCCAAATACCATAATGACACAGATTTTGAGCTTATCAGCCAGAGACAGGATATGGATGAAGCTGCCAAGGAGGAATTTCTTGGTGCGTTTAATGACTCACATAAGCAAAAAAGCATGGCAGGCTTCTGCGTTATGGGAGGTGTGTTCTCCGAGGGTATAGACCTCAAGGAGGAGAGCCTTATAGGTTCAGTTATAGTCGGAACGGGAATTCCGCAGATAGGTGTGGAGCGCAGGATACTTATGGAAAATTTCGACAAAGACGGCATGGGCTTTGCATATGCGTACCAGTATCCCGGTCTTAACAAGGTATTGCAGGCAGCGGGAAGGGTAATCAGAACGGAAAATGACAGGGGCGTTATTGTGCTGCTGGATGACAGATTCCTGTCAAAGGATTATGACGGAATGTTTCCGAGGGAGTGGGAGGACGCACAGGTTGTGAATATTGAAAATATTTCACAAAGGCTTGGAGAGTTCTGGAATAAATAGTTTATATTTTATCAATTTTATGCTATAATTAGTCGGACGATTGTGGATGTACGATTTTATTACACTAAGAAGGGGCGCAGATTATGGATGACCGTATAGAAGAATATAAATATCTTGGTATAGGTAATTTTGAACTCATGGAGATAAGCCTTGGTCTGGAATCGGGCGTGGATGTATCAGAATATGCAGATATTAAGTACAAAGCACCGCAAATGAAGGAAATCCGCTTAGGTCTTGAGATGGGTCTTGACGTAAGCAGATATGCCGCGCCGGAATATGACTGGTGCCAGATGGATGAAATCCGTACGGGGCTGATGAATCATGTTGATGTATCGGTTTATGCGGCTCCTGAATTTGATTATCTGGAGATGCGTGAAATCAGGCTGGCACTGGAAATGCGGCTTGATATTGCAAGGTATGTGAATGCGGCAATAGGAGGACTTATGCTGAGGGAGGTCCGCAAAGGCCTGATGGACGGCATAAATCTGGATACATTTCTGGAGGCGGGCTACGATTCCTACCAGATACGTGAAATCCGCAAAGGAATTGTTTCGTGCGTGGATATAAGCTGGTATACGAAAAAGGAGTATTCAGGCGCGCAGATGAAGGAAATAAGGCTGGGACTTGAACATCAGGTGGCTGTATCGTGGTACGCGATGCAGGAATTTACGGCTGCCCAGATGTGTGAGATACGAATCGGTCTTGAGAATGGCGTTGACGTGACTTTAATAGCCAATCCGTCGCTTGATGCATATGAAATGAACAGGCTTAGAAGACAGGATGAGCCGGATGAACAATATACAAAAGAACAGTTAGCTGAGATACAGCTTGGAAAGGACCACGGAATTGATGTGAGCCTGTACTCCGACAGGAATCTTTCGGCACAGGAAATGAAATCCATCAGGGAACAGATAGAACAGATAATGGCTTCTGCCGGAATGATTGTTTAGGAAGGGGTGGAGCTATGAAGATAGAGTATGAAGACGACATATACCATCTGTCAGTAGATGAAGCAGAGATGCAGGCACAGCTTACACTTGCTCCTGAGGATGAAAAATATGAATACAATTATGCTTCGGTTCTGGAATTTTTAAAACAGCACAATGTCAGAATGGGTGTGGACCAGGATAAGCTAAAGCTTATGGTGGAGAACAGGCAGTATTTTGTACCGGTTGTGGTTGCAAACGGAAAGCCGAGTGTGGATGGCAATAACGGCTTTTTCACATATCATTTTGACACCAGTATGTCAGTTAAACCTGAGGTAAAGGAAGATGGCTCCGTTGATTTTTTAAATACCAGACTCTTTGAGGAGGCAAAACCCGGAGATTTGCTTGCAGAGTACACTCCTGCAACAATGGGGGATTTTGGCTTTACCGTCACGGGAAGGTTTCTTACACCCAAAAAGGGCAGGGAGCTTTCAAAGCTTAAGGGACGCGGCTTCGAAATTTCTGAGGACGGCCGTATGTACTGCGCCAATAAGCAGGGGCGTATTGAATATAAGTACGGTGAATTGAACATCCTTGACGTTTACGATTTCCACGGAGATTTGGATATGAGCCAGAGCCATATCAGGTTTTCGGGAGATGTCTGTGTGCATGGTGACGTTGCAACCGGAATGATTATAGAGGCTCAGGGCAATGTTGAGATAGACGGACACGTTGCAGGCGCGACAATCAGAGCTGGCAAGGATATCATCCTTAAAAAGGGCGCTCAGGGTGCCAAAAGAGCGCATTTTGAGGCAAAGGGCAATATCTTCGGACAGTTTTTTGAAGAATGCAGTCTGATAACGGATGGCGACATAGTGGCGAATTATCTGCTGAATTGTGATTCATATGCAGTCGGCACGATAAATATCAAGGGAAAAAAGGGTGTTATCCTCGGCGGCAATACGCAGGGAGTGCTTGGAGTAGAGGTTTCGGATGTTGGAAATATAAAGGAAGTGCCTACAACAATTCAGATTGGGGTAGGTGACAAGATAGTAAGGCAATATTCGGAGATTGTTGAGAGCATAAAGGGTCTGGATAATGAATTGGCGCTTATGGATAAGGGACTTGCAAAGCTCTCGGTATTAAAGGAGATGGTGGATAACCCTGAATATGAAGCGTCCTACAAGAAGCTGTTTCAGGCTAAGATTATCAAGAATGCCGAGAAAAACCAGAATCTTGAAAAGAGAAAAACTATCTTTACGCTTATGAATGATGCCGGAAAGGCGACACTGAGCGTTCACGGCACGGCATACCCGGGTGTAAGCATAAGCTTTGGCGATGTAAAAAAGGTCATAAGGACAAAGTATATGAATACTGTATTTGAAATGGTTGACAATGACGTTGCAATCCAGCCATTGGATTGACGGCAGGGGGTTATATGATAGAGGAAATAGCATCTCTTGAGATGTCAGTACACGAAAAAATAAAAATACTTAAGAACAGATTTACTCCACTTGAGATGACCGGCAGGGAAAAAAGATTTTCACTGGTGACGGGAATCCACGGTGATGAGCTTGACGGACAGTATATCTGTTATGAGGTCATAAAACGACTTAATGAGAATCCTCAGTTTTTAAACGGAATAGTTGACGTTTATCCTGCCGTGAATCCGTTGGGAATTGATATAGGCGTCAGGGGAATACCGATGTTCGATCTTGATATGAACAGGGTGTTCCCGGGCTCTGAGAACGGGGCAATGGCGGAATATGTGGCGGACAGGGTGGTAAGTGACATTATCGGAAGTGATTTGTGCCTTGACATCCATTCCAGCAACATTTTCATAAAGGAGACACCTCAGGTGCGTGTAAACGAAGAATATGCGGATACGCTTCTTCCTTACGCAAAAATGCTCAATGCGGACTTAGTGTGGGTGTATACGTCAATTACCGTACTTGGCGCAACACTTTCTTACAGCTTAAATAAGCTTGGAGTTCCGACGCTGGTTGCAGAGATGGGTGTAGGACTAAGGATTGACAAGGAATTTTGCAATCAGCTTATAGACGGTATTTTCAACCTGATGAAGCAGCTTGGGATATGGATGGGACCGACTGCTGATGTCAAGGAGCCGATAATCTCCGAGGAGAAGGATGTAATTGTGCTAAGAAGTAATGTTACGGGTATATTTATACCTTCAGTGGACGGCTTGGGACATATCAGGAAGAATAACTGTATCGGTGAGATAATCGAGCCTGTGACCGGAAAAGTGCTTCAAAGAGTAATATCGCCGAACGGCGGATTCGTATTTACATTGAGGGAGCATCCGGTTGTTTATAAGGGAGATATAATAGCCAGGGTGCATGGAGGTATGCATGGATAAAGAAATAATTTTTGAACTTGACGGCCTTTACAGAGATAAATTCTTAATCGAGGGCTTTAAGTTCGGGCATGGAAACAGGGCTGCCTGTATTGTAGGAGCCTGCCGCGGCAATGAGATACAGCAGATGTATATTTGCTCACAGATTATTAAGGTGCTTAAAAGACTTGAGGAGCATGGAAATATAATAAATGGCAATGAAATACTCGTGATACCATCCATTAACCACTATTCAACAAATGTAGGCAAACGCTTTTGGGCAACGGACAATATTGATATCAACCGCAGCTTTCCTGGCAATGAGGAGGCGGACACCACCAAGAAAATTGCGGCAGCAGTTTTTGAACGTGTAAAGGGTTATAATTACGGAATACAATTTACTTCATTTTATATGCCGGGTGATTTCATACCGCATGTCAGAATGATGGAAACAGGATATCAGAGCGCCGGACTTGCCAATCTTTTTGGTACGCAGTATGTACTTATCAGAAAGCCGAAGCCCTTTGATATAACTACATTGAATTATAACTGGCAGATGAACGGAACAAATGCGTTTTCACTGTATGCGGGCGGCAACGAAAGTATTGACGAAAAGACTGCCAGACAGGCGGTTTCCTCGGTATTAAGATTTTTTACACGAATGGGAATAATCAAGTACAATAATCACAGCGGCTATATAGCAAGTGTAATCTACGAGGATGATTTAATGGAGGTACACACAAAAACAGCCGGAATGTACAGAAGATTTAAAGAACCGGGGGATCCGGTCTTTCATGGCGATGTCATAGGAGAAATCACGGACCCGTATGAAGGGGAAGTTCTGGATACATTGGTTTCGCCTACGGACGGCATAGTATTCTTTGCACACAATAAGCCGATTGTAATGGAAAATACGGTATTATACAAGATAATCAGAAGAATGCATGAATAAGGAGGGTATAATAATGGCATGGTATGATGAGGCAGTCTTTTATCACATTTATCCACTGGGGCTTACGGGAGCGCCGAAGCATAACGATTATGGGCAGGTACAGCACAGGCTGTTGGAGGTGCTTCCATGGATTGAACATATGAAGCATATCGGTATAACAGGACTTTATATCGGCCCGTTATTTGAATCCGTAGGACATGGATACGAAACAACTGACTACAAAAAGCTGGATTCAAGGCTTGGAGATAATGAGGACCTTGTGCGGTTTGTGAAGGAATGTCACAATGCAGGAATAAGGGTTATTCTTGATGGTGTTTTTAATCATACCGGAAGGGATTTTTTCGCATTTAAGGATATTAAGGAGCACAGGGAAGCATCGCAATACCGCGACTGGTACTGCAATGTTAATTTCTGGGGAAATAACGAATATAACGATGGTTTTTCCTATGATAACTGGGGCGGATACAATTTACTGGTAAAGCTTAACCAGAAAAATCCGCAGGTACGGGATTATATTTGTGATGTGATAAGATTCTGGGTTTCTGAGTTCGATATAGACGGAATACGCCTTGATGCGGCGGATGTGCTTGATTTTGATTTTATGAAGGCGCTGCGCAGCGTTGCCAATGAAGTCAAGCCGGATTTCTGGCTTATGGGTGAGGTTATCCATGGCGATTACTCAAGGTGGGTAAACGAGGGAACACTTCATTCCGTTACAAATTACCAGCTTCACAAAGCGCTTTATTCAGGCAATAACGATCATAATTTTTTTGAAATTGCACACACTGTAAAACGTCTGTATGAGATGGGAGGTAACAATCCCAATAATTTCAAATTATATAATTTTGTGGACAACCATGATGTTGAGAGGATTTACACAAAGCTAATCAATAAGGCACATTACACTCCGGTGCATATTCTGCTTTATACGCTTCCGGGTATTCCTTCAATATATTATGGCTCGGAGTTTGCAATAGAGGGCAAAAAGGAGCGTTACTCGGATGATTCCTTAAGACCGGCATTATCGTATGAAGATTATCGCAATGCATATAAGGACAATCCGTACACAAGGCTGATAGCTAAGCTCGGCGAAGCAAGAAAAAATTATCCGGCGCTTTCATACGGTGATTACCGCGAGCTCACATTAACCAACAGACAGTACGCATACTCAAGAAATTATAACGCTCAGTGCGTAGTTGTCACTGTAAATAATGATGACAACCCTGCACAGTTCAATGTTCCTGCAGAGGGCAGCAGTAAATTTCTAGGTGTGCTCTCGGGTCAGACTGCAGAGGTAAACGGGGGCAGAATATCCGTAACCATACAGGGTAACTCAGGAGATATCTGGGTGCCGTTAAACGCAGGGGTATCCGAACCGGAGCCGGAAACAGAGGCGGTAAATGTAATTGTAAACGAGCCTGTTAAGGAAGCAGAGCCGGAGATAGCAAATGAGCCCGCACCGACACCGGAGATAGAGGCAAAAAATGAGCCTGCGCCGAAAACAGTAGAGGTCCCTGCAAATAAGTCCTATGAGGAAATGAGCGTAGAGGAGCTTCAGGCAGCAATACTCGCAAAACTTTCAGCAAACGGCCCCGTAGACGAGGGAATGAAAAAAACCGTATACGAAAACGTATGGCACGATTCACTGGTGAACTGGGTGAAGAGTTTTAGGTAGGTTATTATAAATCTTAATATTTCTTTATATCTGGGAAGTAATAATTTGCGCTAAAAGTGAAACAATAACCCTAAGAGTATATTAAGAAAAAGTTTGGGATAATAAGCCATGATTTTATTTTAAGGTACCATATCACAAGGTGATATGGTAATTTTGCACCTGAATTGCGCAAAGTAAGCTAGCTTACTTATCGCAATTCAGGTGCAAATTTGCAATAAAGCGTAGCTTTATAGCACCTTAAAATAAAATCCCCCGACTTTCTTAATAAAAAAATCATATTAGGGAAGGAAAAAATCACATTGGCGGATAAGTATGATGCGTTGGCGCAAATTATTATTCAAAATGTAGGCGGCAGGGATAATGTCGCAGATATCACACATTGCGTTACAAGACTTAGGTTTAAATTGAAGGATGAATCAAAGGCAAACACGGATATACTAAAGAACACGGACGGAATAGTGACTGTAATCCAGTCAGGAGGACAGTACATGGTTGTTATCGGAAATCACGTGCCGCAGGTTTTTGATGCGGTGGTTGCAGCCGGACAGCTAAAGGCAGGTTCATTAAAAACAAATGAAAATCCGTTCAATGCTTTTATCGGAATAATAACGGGAGTTTTTTCTCCGTTTCTCGGTGTGCTGTGTGCCTGCGGAATCTTAAAGGGCTTTGCGCTGCTTTTTTCGGCGGCGGGTATATTGGATTCCTCGGGTGCAGTCTACAACATTTTATATGGAATAGGTGATGCGGTATTTTATTTTTTTCCGGCAATTCTGGGCCTGTCCGCCGCAAAGAAATTCTCTCTTCCTGAAATGGAGGGACTGCTTATTGGTCTTGCGCTGGTTTCACCGTATATGCCCGATGATTACACAAATACCGTACTTCCTGTTATTTGTGCGGTTGCATTTGCGGCATGGTTTGAAAAAATATACAAAAAATATATACCTGATACGGTAAGGCTTTTTGCCGTTCCGCTTATTACCTGTACATTAACGGTTTGTCTTACATTGCTGATAATAGGTCCGGTCACATCACTTATATCAAATTATCTTGCGGCAGCGTTTGAGGCAGTAAATACCTTAAGTCCGGTTTTAATGGGTTTGTTGGTGGGCTTTTCGTGGCAGCTTCTGGTTATGTTCGGGTTGCACTGGGCTCTTATTCCCATTGCACTGTCAAATATGACTCTCACGGACGTAAACGGTTTATATACGGGAGAGGTGATTCTGACGGCAATGATGGGTACAACCTTTGCACAGACGGGAGCCTGTCTTGGTATTATGCTTAAGACAAGGGATAAGAAGCTAAAAAGCCTGTGTCCTCCGGCAGTTATTTCTGCGGCTGCGGGTGTAACCGAGCCGGCTATATACGGCATTACACTTCCTAAGAAAGCACCGTTTATAAGAACCTGCGTGGTATCAGGCATTGCAGGTGCCGTGCTCTGCACTATGGGAATTAGAAATTACCAGATGGCAGGTATGGGTATTTTTTCTTACACAATGTTTATAAGTCCCGACACCAATGACATAAAACCAATGCTGATTGGTATTATAGTATCGGTTATCTGTGTAATTGCGGCATTTGTGCTGGAGCTTATATTTTACAGGGACGGGGACGGTCATAATGAAAATGAATTGACAATAACAGCCCCGATTGAAGGGAAGGTTATCGAACTTTCAGATATAGAGGATGAGGTTTTCTCATCAGGTGCAATGGGGAAGGGTATTGCCATTGAACCGGCGCAGGGAAGAGTTTATGCACCGAATAACGGAGTGATAACAACATTTTTCCCGACAGGTCATGCAATAGGAATTACAGCCGATTCGGGGGCTGAGATTTTGATTCATGTAGGTATGGATACCGTTGAAATGAACGGCGACGGCTTTACTGCGCTAAAAAAACAGGGTGATAAAATAAAAAAAGGTGATGTTCTTCTGGAGTTTGACATAGCTAAAATTAAGGCGGCGGGTCATCCTGCCACGACACCGGTGGTTATCACAAATTCAGACCAATATAAGGATGTTCTCCCGACAAATTCCAAGCGGGTTAAGAACGGAGAAATGCTGCTTAAAATTTTCAGAAAGGAATTGACAGAATGAGTGCATTTAAAGACGGCTTTCTATGGGGAGGTGCAACAGCAGCCAATCAGTATGAGGGGGCATGGGATGCTGACGGCAAGGGTGCTTCTGTTTGTGACCACTGCACAGGCGGTTCAAATACAGTCGAAAAGCGTATTACCAAAGAATTTGAACAGGGTACGATTTATCCGAGCCATACGGCGACGGATTTTTATCATCATTTCAGAGAGGATATTGCACTGGCGGCTCAGATGGGATTTAAGGTTTTCCGTATGTCAATCAACTGGACAAGGATATTTCCTACGGGAATGGAAAAAGAGCCGAATGAGGCAGGGCTTAAATTTTATGATGATGTGTTTGACGAGCTGAAAAAATACGCAATAGAACCCTTGGTTACCATTTCGCATTATGAAATGCCGTATGCCTTAATAGAAAGCTTTAACGGCTGGGAAAGCAGGAAATGTATTGACTGTTATATGAATTATTGCAGGGTAATCTTTGAAAGATACCGTAGCAAGGTAAGGTACTGGCTTACCTTTAATGAAATCAATTCGGGAACAATGCCGCTGGGAGGCGTGCTGTCGCTTGGAACGGTCAAGGACTATGAAGGTCCTGTATCAAAGGCACCGGATGACATACGGATAAGATATCAGGCGCTTCATCATCAGTTTATAGCCAGTGCTCTTGCGGTAAAATATGCCCACGATAATTATCCGCATTTCAAAATGGGAAATATGTGCCTTTTTGCGCCGATGTACCCGCTTACCTGCAAACCGGAGGATGTTTTGGAGTGCCAGAGGCAGATGCAGCGCATGAACTGGTTTGCTTCGGACGTTCAGGTAAGGGGCGCATATCCTTATTATGCTGAAAGGTTTTTCAGGGAGAATGAAATTACAATCATAAAGCAGGAGGGGGATGATGAGATTCTTCTTGACGGAAGGGTCGATTTCTATACCTTCAGCTATTATATGTCGGGCTGTATAACGGCGGATAAAACCAAGAACACAGCAAAGGGGAATCTTATAAGCGGTGCAAAAAATCCATATCTTAAGGAAAGCGACTGGGGCTGGCAGATAGACCCGACGGGACTTAGGTATGCATTAAATGAGATTTATTCACGTTACAGGATACCGCTGATGGTTGTGGAAAACGGTCTTGGCGCATTTGACGAGCTGCAGGAGGATGCAGGAATTAATGACAGTTACAGGATAGAGTACCTTCGTGAGCATATTCTGGCAATGAAGGAGGCAGTTAAGGATGGCGTTGACCTTATGGGATATACGGTCTGGGGCTGGATTGACGTTGTTTCAGCCTCCACCGGTGAGCTGGCTAAGCGCTATGGTCTGGTCTATGTTGACAAATATGATGACGGCACAGGCACTCTCAAAAGAAGCAGGAAAGCCTCCTTCTTCTGGTACAAGAGGGTGATTGAAACAAATGGGGCAGAATTGTAAAGATTGGAGAATGATATGAGAGAATTTAACTATGTAATTACTGATGAAGTGGGACTTCACGCCCGTCCGGCTGGCATGCTGGTAAAAAAGGTAAATGAGTACGCGTCAAAGGTTACACTGTTCAGGGGTGAAAAAAGTGCAGATGCCGGAAAGCTTATGGCGGTTATGTCGCTTGGCATAAAAAAAGGTGATACGGTAAGGGTCAGAGTGGAAGGCGAGGACGAGGCTGCGGCTGCCGTACAAATAGAAGAGTTTTTCAAGAATAATCTGTAATGAGGTGGCTGTTATGGTCGAGATATGCGCAAAAACCGTGTGTAACGGTGTTGCGATTGGCAGAATCAAATTTTATGAAAAAGCTGAAAATATGGTGACGCGCAGGCAGGTTAAGGATATAGCCGCAGAAATCGCGCGTTACGAGGCTGCAATAAAAACGGCGGGCGAGCAGCTAAAGGAGCTGTATGAAAAGGCAGTTATCAGGGTGGGGCAGGAAAATGCTGAAATATTTAATATTCATTCAATGATGCTTGAGGACGCGGACTACAATGCCTCTGTCGTAAATATAATCACCATGCAGTCGGTAAATGCGGAGTATGCGGTCGCCTGTACCGGAGATAATTTTGCCGAGATGTTTGAAAATATGGAGGATGAATATTTTAAAGCCAGAAGTGCGGATGTTAAGGACATTTCGGAGAGGGTGCTAAGAGTGCTTGGCGGTGTCGGGGATTGTGATGAATTGGGCAGGGAGCCGGTTATTCTGCTGGCAAAGGACCTTGCTCCGTCCGAAACCGTACAGATGGATAAATCAAGGCTTCTGGCATTTGTTACAAAGTACGGAAGCAGTAATTCACATACGGCTATTCTGGCAAGAAATATGGCAGTTCCGGCTTTGATTGGTGCCCAAATATCCCGCGAATATGACGGGCATATCGGTATCGTGGATGGATACGAGGGAAAATTAATCGTGGACCCGCAGCCGGAGGTCCTTGATAAATATTACGAAAAAAAGCGCAATGATGATGAGAAAAAGGCACTTTTATCGCAGCTAAGGGGAAAGGAAAATGTAACCCCGTCAGGGCAGAAAATAAATATATATGCAAATATCAGCAGCATTTCTGATTTGCCGGCAGTGCTGGCTAATGATGCAGGAGGTATAGGCTTATTCAGGTCGGAGTTCCTGTATCTTGAGCGTAATACACCTCCTTCGGAGGAGGAACAGTTTGAAGCCTACAAAAAGGTTGTACAGACAATGGGCGGCAAGCAGGTGATTATCAGAACGCTGGATATAGGTGCGGATAAGAAGGCTGATTACCTCAATCTGGAAAGAGAAGAAAATCCGGCACTCGGCTTTCGTGCCATAAGAATCTGTCTTTCACGGCCGGAAATTTTCAAAACCCAGCTGCGGGCATTATACAGGGCAAGCGCTTTCGGCAATCTTGCAATTATGTATCCGATGATTATATCCGTGGATGAGGTGCACCGTATAAAGGCAATATCCAAAGCTGTCCGTGACGAGCTTAAAGCCGAGAATATCAAAATCTCCAATGTGCAGGAGGGCATAATGATAGAAACGCCCGCGGCAGCTATTATGTCGGATGAACTTGCCGGCCAGGTGGACTTCTTCAGTATAGGAACAAATGACCTGACACAGTATACACTTGCAATAGACCGTCAGAATTCCCAAATCGACAGCTTTTATGAACCGCATCATCCGGCAGTAATGCGTATGATTAAAATGGTATGTGACAACGGACACAGGGCGGGAATCTGGGTTGGAATATGCGGAGAGCTTGGTGCGGATACCACACTGACACAGGAATTTTTGAAAATGGGGGTGGATGAGTTGTCGGTATCGCCCGCAAGTGTATTGATGCTAAGGAAGGTGGTAAGGGAGGGTTTGTAGGCGCAATTTTAAGGCTCGCCTGTACTTGACAAATACCCCGTGGGGGTATATTCTAATAAGTGTTTGAGGAACTTAGCGGGCGTTACTTAGGAGGGATGAATATGTCTGATAAAAACTTGTGCTGCTGCGAGAAGAGTACAAAGCGCTCCGAGCAGGAGAAAAAGAAGCTGATAAACCGCTTGAACCGGATAGAGGGGCAAATCCGCGGTATTCGCAAAATGGTGGATAATGATGTTTATTGTACCGATATTTTGGTGCAGTCAGCCGCAGTTAATGCTGCCGTTAATGCTTTTAACAAGGAGCTGCTGGCACATCACATCAGGGGCTGCGTCGC
>CAYOHM010000015.1:0-16798 GCA_964403785.1 uncultured Alistipes sp. | reverse complement strand
TAATGAAGTAGGAAGGATAATTTTATGGAACAATATACAGTTACAGGTATGAGCTGCGCTGCCTGCTCTGCCCGTGTTGAAAAAGCGGTGTCGAATGTTGAGGGTGTTGCGTCCTGCTCAGTGAGCCTGCTTACTAATTCAATGGGGGTGGAGGGTACGGCATCCGCTGATGAGATTATTGCGGCGGTGCGAAATGCAGGCTATGATGCAGCTTTAAAGAAACAAAATAATACGAACAAGGGTACGGCTTACGCCAATGATGAGCTGCTTAAGGATAAGGAAACTCCGCTGCTTAAAAAGAGATTAACTGCCTCCCTGTTTTTCTGGCTTATACTTATGTATTTTTCGATGGGACATATGATGTGGGGCTGGCCGCTGCCGTCATTTTTTGTGGGAAACCATGTGGCAATGGGGCTTTTGCAGCTCCTTCTTACGGTTATTATTATGGTAATCAACCAGAAATTCTTTATCAGCGGCTTTAAGAGCCTATGGCACCGTGCTCCCAATATGGACGCATTGGTTGCGCTGGGCTCGTCCGCGGCGTTTATTTACAGCACATTTGCCCTGTTTGCAATGACGGATGCGGTGGTTAAGGGCGATGAAGCCGCCGTGATGACCTACATGAATGAGTTTTATTTTGAATCTGCTGCAACGATTCTTACGCTCATAACCTTGGGTAAGCTGCTGGAGGCACGCTCCAAGGGCAAAACCACGGATGCCCTTAAGGGACTTATGAAGCTTGCCCCTAAGACAGCCACGCTTTTAAGGGAGGGCAGCGAAATAACGGTGCCTATTGAACAGGTGGCAAAGGGCGACTGCTATATAGTGCATCCCGGTGAAACTATTCCGGTGGACGGAACAGTTTTGGAGGGTGACAGTGCGGTGGACGAATCCACGCTGACAGGCGAGAGTATTCCTGTGGATAAGACGGCTGGAAGTCAGGTCTTTGCGGGAACTCTGAATCAATCCGGCTATATACGCTGTGAAGCCACTAAGGTTGGTGAGGATACCACACTTTCACAGATTATACAGATGGTAAGCGATGCGGCGGCGACAAAGGCTCCGATAGCCAAGATAGCGGATAAAGTGTCATCAGTTTTTGTCCCTACGGTAATGCTGATAGCCGTTATAACAGGTATTGTATGGCTTCTTGCAGGACAAGCCTTCGGCTATGCACTGGCACGCGCAATCTCCGTATTGGTAATAAGCTGTCCATGTGCACTGGGACTTGCCACACCTGTTGCAATTATGGTTGGCAGTACCAAGGCAGCCCAAAACGGAATACTCTTTAAAACTGCGGTATCGCTGGAGAAAACCGGAAAAACCCAGACCGTGGTGCTGGATAAAACCGGAACTATAACAAAGGGAGAGCCAAAGGTCACGGATATATTGGCGGTAAACGGCTGCAATGAGAAAAGCCTTTTGTCGCTTGCTTATGCATTGGAGGTAAAGAGCGAGCATCCTCTTGCCCGCGCAATCAATCAAAGGGCGCAGGAGGAAGGGCTTACACCTTGGGAAACCGAGCATTTTGAGGCACTGGTCGGAAACGGAGTGACGGCAGTTCTTGACGGTAAGAGGCTTTACGCAGGAAGCAGTTTATTTATACAGGATAAAATAAATCTGCCCGAGGATGTAAAGCAAAGCTGCGCACAGCTATCAGGTGAAGGCAAAACGCCCCTGCTTTTTTCATGCGACGGAAAGCTTTGCGGAATTATCGCTGTGGCTGATACCATTAAGGAGGACAGCGAGCAGGCAATCCGGCAGATGCAGGATATGGGCATATATGTGGTAATGCTGACCGGAGATAATGAACGCACAGCAAAGGCAATCGGTGCAAAGGCAGGTGTTGACGAGGTAATCGCAGGAGTACTTCCGGACGGAAAGGAAAGCGTTATACGAAAGCTGCAGCAAAACGGAAGTGTAATTATGGTAGGTGACGGCATCAATGATGCTCCTGCACTGACAAGAGCCGATATAGGTATTGCAATCGGTGCGGGTGCGGACGTTGCGATAGATGCTGCGGATGTAGTGCTGATGAAAAGCCGTCTGCTGGACGTACCTGCAGCCATCCGCCTGAGCCGTGCAACCCTGAATAATATACGCCAAAATCTGTTTTGGGCATTTATTTATAATATAATCGGAATACCTCTTGCCGCAGGAGTGTTTATCAGGCTTCTCGGCTGGCAGCTCAATCCAATGTTTGCCGCGGCTGCAATGAGCCTTTCAAGCTTTTGCGTGGTAACAAATGCATTAAGGCTGAATTTCTTTAAAATGTATGATTCCAAAAAGGACCATAAAATAAAAAATAAATCACAAACCAAAAAGGAGACAAAAGGTATGGAAAAGACATTAAATATTGAAGGAATGATGTGTGCTCACTGTGAAATGCACACCAAAAACGCACTGGAGGCAGTCGAGGGTGTAACCGCAGCACAGGTAAGCCACGAAAAAGGAACAGCAATAGTAACACTCGAAAAAGACGTAGCAGACGAGAAACTAACCCAGGCAGTAGAAGCTCAGGGCTACCATGTAACCTCAATCAGCTGATATAATAATGTAAAATTACGAAAAAAGAGGCTTAGCGGCCTCTTTTTTTATGCCTAAATACCCGTTCTCGTATTCACTTGCTTTTGTATATGTCTAAAAGTGTGGAAATGTGAAAAAAGATATTCGTTTTTTACGGATGTTTTAAAACAAGGTTTTTGGTAGTATGACATTGGGAAAAAAGAAAAGGGATTTACATATTAATATAAGAAGAGGGGGATGAAGGTGAATATGCCTCAGGAGTCTTGGTACTCGGATGCAGGAGCTCAGAAGGAAATAGTGATAAGGTTCGTTATAAAGCTGGCGGTAATCCTGTTGGCACTGTGGATAATCTTTACATTTGTTTTCGGCATAAGCCGTATATCTGGTGAGAGTATGTATCCGCGTCTGGCAGACGGCGATTTGACAGTCTACTACCGGCTGGAGGGAGATTACCAAATCGGTGATGTCGTTACCTTTAAGGAGGGCGGCATAAGGTGCTTTGGCAGGATAGTTGCACAGGGCGGTGATGAGGTAAGCTTTGATGCTGTGGGACAGCTTATTGTGAATGGAAACATTCAGCAGGAGGAGATTTTTTACAGAATGGAAGAGGTAAACAGTGTACTGGAGCTTCCGTACACCGTTGAGGAGGACAGCTACTATGTTCTCTGCGACTTCCGTCCGATAGAAGCGGACAGCAGAACCTATGGAACCATTTCCGGTAAGGACATTGACGGCAAGGTTATAACAATCCTGCGACGCAGAGGAATATAAAAAAGTAAAGGGAACCCGAAAAATAATTTTGAGAGGAAGAAAATTACAATGAGGAAATTAAGACGGGCATTGGCGTTGGCACTGACAGCGGTACTGTTTCTCGGTACGTTTACAGCTTCATCCGCTGCTGTTAAGGCAGACGAAAATGCAGTAACAGGAACTATTAAAATCTCATCCCTGCCGGTATGTAAGGTTCTGAATACCACCGCGAGGGGAGTGGCACTTCCGACTTTAAGCTTCTATGCGAGGATGACGCCTCTTGCGGCTGACGGAAGCGAGGAGACGATTGGGGGCATAAAACCGGAAACAGGGCATGCACTCAAGAACAATATAGCTGAATTTGATTTTGATAAGAATGACAGGACCGACCGTGAGAAAATTACGAAGGAGAGTGCATTTACATTCGATTTTGCAGAACCCTTCACTCATACAGGAATATATATGTATACCGTTGAGGAGGTTGTAAAGAATGTTTCATATGACGCCAACGGCAAAGAGGTGGTTTCATATACAGAGCCTCCGACGGAATCGGATGACAGAGAGTATTACATCACCTACGATTACACAAAATATACTGTTTATCTGTATGTAAGCGAGCTCAAGGGTGAATATGTGGTAAGCAGCATAGCGGTCTATAAGGACGGAAATGAAAAGCCGGATGACATGGTTTTTCAAAATACGATTAGGTGTGCCAACATCACGATACAAAAGTTCGTTGATGGAACGGAATTTACCAAGAATGAGGATTTCGATTTCTACATATTAATCCCCGAGGAGGGCGATACCATCACACTCACGGAGTACGATACAGTACAGGCTCAGAAATATGATGAGGACGGTAATGAAGTTGGAGGAGTCTTTACTCTTGATGTAAGGGGCTCGGACATTAATGCTGATGTCATAACCTACGGCTCGCATTTCACACTCAAGGACGGCGAGTACATTGTTATAACAGCGCCTGTTTCTATGATTTACAAGGTTATGGAGGTAGTTCCTACCGAGGAAAACTACGAAACAAGCTTTGAGTATGAGGAATTTGGTTACTACACAGGTTCCAAGACGTCGGACCAGGCACTGAATGAGCACAGCTCATATGACGGTGACAAAACCTATGTCGAAACTAAGTCGGTAACACTGGATGGTAAAAACATAATGGAGAACTGCGCATGGGTTAAGGGGACAACCAACACGAAGTTCAACAGTGTGACATTTACCAACCAAAGGGATTACAAGGTTCCGACAGGCGTTAATCTGGACCTTATACCGTACATCGCGGTGCTTTTGATTGCAGGCATAGCAGCAGTGCTCTTTATATTCAGAAAGAAAGCACGGTAGGCAGATGGATAGAGATAGAGTATGGAAAGCGGCAGCGACATTTGCGAGGGGAGCAGACCATCTGCTTAATGCGGCAATAGCACTGATGCTTGTGACTGCGATTCTGTATGGCGGCTTCGGAGTGTGGGATACATGGAAAATATATCAGCAATCCGAGCTTAGCAGCGAGCTGCAAAAGTATAAGCCGACCGCAGGTAATGGCGACGAATCTAATCCTATAATTAAAGGACTGCAAAAAATAAATCCTGATGTTAGAGCATGGCTTACAGTGGACGGAACCAATATTGACTATCCCGTAGTTCAGGGTCTTGATAATATGACCTATCTTAACTGGTCAGTGGATATGAAATTTTCACTCTCCGGCAGTTTATTTTTGGATTATCAGAATTCGGGGGATTTCTCGGACAGATATTCCTTAATATACGGTCACCATATGGAGAGCAGAACGATGTTCGGCGAACTGCCTGAGTTTTTGGAGGAGGACTTTTTCGGTTCGCATCAGACCGGAGTGATATTTACACCTGAACATACCTATTATATAGAATGGTTTGCCTGTCTTAAGACGGATGCGTATGACGGTATGATGTATTACACAAGGGATTATTCTAACGAGGAGTCAATAAAGGAGCTTTTAAGCTATATTAAGGAAAATGCAGTTCAGTTCAGGGATATAGGTGCACAGAGCAGCGACAGATTTATAGCATTAACAACCTGTACCACGGACACCACCGATGGCAGAGTAGTTTTGATCGGAAAAATCTCTTAGCAGCAGGTGTGTAAAAGCAGGGAGGTAATTTTCAATATTATGAAAGCAGCAAAATATAAACATAAATTAAAAACAACGCTTGCAGTATTCCTGATGTTTGTTATGGCGGGCTCATTAAGTACAAGCTTTGTAGCGGCGCAGGAGAATGAGGATACGCAGACGGGAAATTATAACACGGTCAGTTTTACGGTAAGGCTGAATATTGAAGGAGAGGCGCGAACGCAGGATGAGGTCTTTTATTTTGACCTTGCAAGAAGCGAGGGTGATGATGATGCACCGCTGCCGGAGACGGACGCGAGCTTTTTTGCCTCAGATGACGGCAAGGAAACAGCGGCTTCTGATAATTCGCGTTTTATCATCATTAAGGGTGAGGACACGGCATCCTTTGGACCTATTGTGTTCAATACTGCCGGAGAGTATCACTATACTATCACGATGCGTGACGAGAACATACCCGATGGTTATACGCATGACGATACGGTTTATGACGTAACCGTAAGAACATCCTATAACAAAAAGGGTGAGCTCGTTGCAGGTTATTATGCAACGGCAAGAACCGGTGCACAAACAATCACGGAGGATGACACCGATGAAATACAGGAGGATGGCAAGAAGGGTGAGCTGTCGTTTTTAATATATTACGGTAAAATCGTCGCTGGCTCTTCTGATGACCCCAACGGGCATGATGACCCCAGCATGTCCGATGACACTGATGAATCTGATGATTCTGACGAATCTGAAAACCCCGAGGATTCCGAAGGATCAGGAAACCAAGGCACCCTGCCCAAGACGGGCGATGATACGGACAACCTTCCGTGGATAGTGCTTTTGTGTGCCGTTGGTTTAGGTTCAGTATGCTGCGTAAGGTATCTTAAGGTATCTGCAAAGCACAGTGGCAGGGGGGCCAAAAAGTAGGATGCACCAGAAAGTTAAAATAGCATTTGTGCTGTTAATGCTCTGTGGCTTTCTCATAACCGGCTGCTATTGCGCATACAGACTGTACATATCCTATGAGGCATATGCCGAGTCGGACAGAACCTATGAGGCAATAAGGCAGCAGGTGATTAAAGAGGAAACGCAGCAGGACGGTCTGGCGGATGAGCTGTATATTCCGCAGCATACAGTGGATTTTGCCGCACTTAGAACCATTAATGAGGATACGGCTGCATGGATTTACTGTCCGGACACTGTAATAGATTATCCTGTGCTGGCAGCAGAGGATAACAGCTATTATCTGAACCGTCTGGCGGACAAAAGCTATGGCATGAATGGTTCACTGTTTCTTGACTGCAGCTGTGCAGTGGATTTCTCAGACAGCCTCAGCATAATATACGGACATAATTTAAAGTCCGGCAAAATGTTTGGCACACTGACGCAGTACAAGAAACAGAGCTATTATGATGAGCATCCCTACTGGTACCTTTACACAGAGACGCAGAACTACCGTATAGCCTTGCTTTACGGTGCGGTCGTCTCTGCAAAAAGGTGGAATGAGGAAAATTATGCGGGGGATATTTCGGGTATGCTTGCATATGCCCGTGAAAATTCAACCTTTGAATCAATTGAGGGATACGACCCCAACCAGCGGCTGATTGTACTCATAACCTGCAGTTATGAATATCAGGATGCCAGGTATGTTTTGGTTGCAAATCTGCAGCCTGCCTGACGTGGCTGGCAAAGGGCTTAATATAACGCTCTCCGGTCAGGATAAACCGGGGAGTGTAGCTTAAGGCGCAAACAGGTGTAATGTCTGTTTAGAAGAAGGATAGAGGGACTTAAAATGAGAAAGAAAACCAGCAGAAAAAACAAAACGAGGGTGGGTCATCGTCCGCTTGGACAAAGACTGGGCGCTATGGCGTTGGCAATTATGCTGATATTCACGCTCTCGGATATCCGTGTTCAGGCGGATAATGATTCTGCAGTGACGCAGGAGGAGGTTACCACAGCGTCTGAGGAAGCTGTAACAGAAGAGCCGACCAGCGCAGCCATCGAGGAAACAACGAGTGCGGCAGCAGAAACCACGAGTGCAGCGGAAGCAGAGACAACAAGTGCGGCAGCAGAAACAACGAGTGCGGCAGCGCAGGAAACAACAAGCGGCGCAGCACAGACAACGAGTGCGGCAACCGAGCCGACCAGCGCGGCAGCAGTCGAGCCGACCAGCGCGGCAGCAACCGAGCCAACCAGCGCGGCAACCGAGCCAACCAGCGGCGCAGCAGTCGAGCCGACAAGTGCGGCAACGCAGACAACGAGTGCAGCAATAGAGCCAACCAGCAGCGGTGCAGCAACCGAGCCAACCAGCGCGGCAGTAACCGAACCGACCAGCGCGGCAGTAACCGAGCCTACGGCAGCAGTTAGTATGGTAAGTGCACTTACGGGTCTGCAGGCGGACAGTGAGGCAGGAGTCAGTGTTGATTTGACTGATTATCTTAGCAAGAAAACCTCAATGAAGGTTAGCCTTACTGACTCCGACGGAACATACTATACACTTGATGAAATAAAAAGTAAGGGTCTTACCGTTCCTGAGGAAGCTCCGGTTAAGGTAGAAATTCATTTTGATAATATATATAATCTTCACCTCAAGGATACACTGTATTATCAGATTGACCCGAGTATGGTAAGTCATATAGCAGAGATTTTTAATGGTACGCTGTTTGAACCCGGTACTTCAGGTGGTGAGGAAATAGCAGGATATTTTAATATTAAAGATACAGGACTGATAGAGATAACACTGGATGAGGATTATTTTAATAAATATCAGCATGACGGCGTACTGCATCTTGATGATATGTATGTGGAGTTTTCAGGAAGCCTTAGCTCAAGCCATGGCAAGGAGTCCGGAAATGATGATAACTATATCATATTTAAGGGCGGTGTAACCAAAGGGGATGTAATATTTGATGTTCCATTTGACTATAAGAATGAGACAGCCCATGTGGATATTACAAAGGAGAGCACCTATGATGCCTCCACAAGGACGATACACTACACCATAACGGCAACAGCTCCTTCAAGTAATATCTATACTGCTGAAAATATAGTTATAACTGATACCTTTACATGTGGTTCAGAATTCATTGAGAAGAATTCTGACGGAAGCTATTACCGCAATGTAAATGTACAGGGTGCAGGAAGCTTTGATACCTCAACAGGCGTATGGACCATTGGCGAGCTGGACCCTAATAACAGCGCAGTATTAACATATGACGTTAAGCTGACAAAGGAGTTTTATACTGCTAATGCGGCGCAGCTTCCAATTAGAAACAATGCACATCTGGAGTATAACCATAGTGGTACTGATGATGCGGTGAATGAGGTTACGGCTCCGGGAGGAGTTGTTATTGATAAGTCATCAGGCAATAATGGCAAGGTAAGCACAACTGAGGATGGTGAATCCTATCTTACTTACAGCATTACCGTTACGGCGTATATTGCAAGGGTTGAAAATATCAGGGTTGATGATGTGTTTACCAAAAACGCAGAGGCAGTTGACCGTTTCGAGGTGGAAAGCGGACAGCCGGCGCAGGGCAGTGCACAGTGCACTACGGGTGCCAACGGCAACGCCACGCTTATATGGTATGTGGGAAGTCTGGACGCAGGACAGTCAGCTACAATGAGCTACCGTGTATACCTTAAGGGGGATGCCTGGGATAATGCCGATATTGTAACAAGTAAAGACGGTGAACAGCCGGTATCACAGCTTGTTTTTGAAAATATTGCAACGGTTTCTGTGAAGGATACCCAGACTGGGGAATATGTGCCATATGATGAAGACACCGTTACAAATACCGTTAAGAAAATATGGCTGTCTAAGTCAGGAAAGCTTGATAATAATACTGGATTGGTTAACTATACCGTAGCGGTAAACAGCGACCCGATTGGTACTCATGTAACAGAAATAACGGATACGCTTTTATCAAGAAATACCACCTACGAGGACGGAGGATATATTCATATAAAAAGATATAAGTCATCCTCCGAAGACACGCTTAAGGATGAATATGACGTACCTTTAAGTGGGGTGGTAAGTGCGGACGGATACTCATGGACACTGGATCTTAACAATGTGCCGTTAAGCGACGGCAGCACAAAAAATCTCACCGGACGATATAGATATGTACTAAGCTATAATGTAAAACAGGTAGCAGGAACTATAAGGAATACCGCAGGCGTCGGCATAGAAGGAAATCCGAAGACTTATTTTACACAGACATTGGAAATTAATGGAACTAACTTTAATTACTCCAAGAAGGTGCTTGATGCTGATTATAGCAATGACGGTTATGTAAAATGGCAGACCACGATAAATTCGGATATATGTGAAGGAGCAGGATACAGGGACTGGATTGATACGCTTAATGGATTGAATGAAATAATGACTAATAATGGCTATTGGTGGTTTAGCAAGGAGGACATTGATAGCGTAGAGCTCTTCCAGGGAAATGAAAAGCTTGTTGAGGGTGTGGATTATATCATATTTAGCTATGATACTTCAACTCTCAATTTTACCGGTAACGTAACTGATACTGACGATAAATACGGCGGATTTTCGATAAAATTCCTGCACGCATTTACGGGGCTTAGCTCAAATCCACTCACTATTACATATTATACAAGATTTAACAGGCAGGCACTTGTCGATTATGAGAATGGAGGAACTGTAAAAATAAAAAACACTGGAAAATATTTATATGACATAGAAGAGGGCGATAAGACCGGGTACGGTGAAGTGAGCGCTATGGTGGGATATTGTCCTAATAAAAACCAGGTAAATAAGGAGGGTATTATCTATGACCCCAATAATGGACATTTGATTTGGTATGTAACGGGAAATATGTGCTGTAATACAAGCGGTAAGGCAACTATAAAGGAGCATATACCGGATGGTCAGACCTTTGTAGATGCAATGCTGATTACTAAGACTACAGGTAACGGTAATAGACCTGACAATCTTGACC
The DNA here is from genome assembly GCA_964403785.1 of uncultured Alistipes sp. Taxonomy (GTDB): domain Bacteria; phylum Bacillota; class Clostridia; order Lachnospirales; family Lachnospiraceae; genus MGBC120314. The sequence goes on along the minus strand of CAYOHM010000015.1, from coordinate 6,445 downwards.
CAAGCGAACCGGATTATCAGAAAGCTACGGAGAGGTATCGTTTAAACGGTGACTATACTAAGAATGTGTATATTACCAATAACCCGAAGGAAACCGAAGCAGTCTGCACCGAGCATGATAACTGTACGGTGGTAACGATAGAGCTTGATGGAATTAAAGGGTATCAGGATTTTAAGAATGACATACTTAATGGTCCTTTGCTGACAACGGGTAATTGGAATAACGATGGCAGATTTACGGTGCGTGTAGTGACAAAGATAAGCGATAAGAAGCTGCTTTCCGGAGATTTGAAGGGAAAGTATACGAATTCGGTTGAGTACATTGTCCCGAATGATCCGGAAATCTACACAGCAGGCGGAGAAATAAAAATATCTTCAAGTGAGAATACATTATCTAAAAGTAATGCAACCTATAATGGAGGTAATTACGCCAAGTATACACTTACCATTAATCCGAGTGGTAATAATTTAACCAAGGAGGAGGATGTCACCATAGAGGATGTAATGGAAAGCGACGGAATGAGACTGGCTGAGGAATATCCAGGATATGTCAAAGTCTATGATATGTCGGATTGCGGTATTACTGCAGAGGTCTCGCAGGGCAAGGATATAACGGACCAGTGCCTGGCGTCGCTTGTGGATGAATCCCAGGCTATTGAATATGGAGAATCGGACCATCCGACATTTAGGCTTGATATTCCGGATAACATACCGGTTAAGATAGTTTACTGGGTATCCTTTGACGGCGTAGTTGGCGATGAAATTGAACTTAATAATGCAGCCTATTTTACATATAACGCAGAAAATATTAATGGCGGCGGCAGCGAAACGAGTTCGCATATAAAGGTTGTGGCGGCTTCGGGAACTGCAACTACATCCCCTTACTTTTATGTATATAAGGTGGACCAGTGGCAAAGACCTGTTAACGGAGCAACTTTTGCACTGTATGAGGTTGAAACCAAGGAAAATGCTGATGGCAGTATAGAAGCAGTACTTGATGACAATGGAGAGCCAAAACTTATCGAAAGTTCGTTAGAGACTGAAACAACAGCTCAAAATTCAGTTACATATTCAACAGGGGTAACTGCAACGCTTGACGGTATTGCCAAGTTTAACAAGACTGAAAAAAGTAAGGTGTACTGCTTTTATGAAATTTCTGCAGCTGAGGGATATACCTTCACGGGTGAGAAATATTATGTACAGTTTCAATCCCGTTCTGTTAAGGGAATTGATAATTTAAAGACAATTTATGATTACGGTGCAGTACGTCAGGTAAGCAATACATTTGAAGGTGCGTATTTCCAGGTGCCTCTGACAAAAACCATAAATGGCAAGAATTTACCTTCAACCACGGAGTTTACCTTTACATTAAAGCAGTCCTCCGGTACTGATACAGTATATACGGACGAGGAGTTTTCTCAGAAGCTTACAAGTGACGGTATCAAGGTGAGCATAGAGGGCTCGGGAGATACGAGTTTTCCGGCACTCTACTTTGCTAAGTCAGGTGAGTACAAGTTTAAGGTTACGGAGGATGAGCCTTCGGCAGCGGCTTTGGCAAATGGCTATAAGCAAAGGGATGACACCGAGTTTACAGTTACCGTTAATGTAAAGTTAAATGATGATAATTCGCTCTCCATTGACTCCGTTACCATGGAGCCGGACAAGACGGTTAAGACCCTGACGGGTACAAGCAATAATACCGGAGTGGTAAGCGATTCCAACAGAGTGAATTTTGATAACAGCTTAAGTCTTAATAAGAGTGTTATTACCCTCAAGGGTAAAAAGGTTCTCAATGCTTCAAGGGCTGCCGAGATAGGAGACGGCGAGTTTAGTTTTGTGGTAGCTGAGAAGGGTGAGATTAAGACAACGAGCTCAACCAAGGCAGGCGGCGATTTGGAGTTTAGCTTTGAGGTTACTCAGGATGATATAGGCACACACTACTATGTTATCAGTGAGGTTAAACCCGATGATGCGGATGAAGACGGCGTAAAGAATCATATTGCATACACCGCGTCACCGGTTGTCGCCAAGGTTGTTATTTCCGAGGACGGCAACGGCGGACTTGCCTGCAGCACACCGGAGTACGAGGCGGGTTCGTTTGACGGTGATGTGCCGCTGTTTATAAATGAATATGAGGCGACGGGCAGCTACACGCTGACCGGAGATAAGTTCTTAAGGTCTCCTACCGGAAGTTATCTGACGGTAAGGGAGGGTCAGTTCAACTTTACCGTCAAGGAGGGCAGCATGGTTGTTGCAACCGGTTCAACCAGAGCAGGCGGCGAGATTTATTTTACTCCGATTGAATATATTGCCTCGGACATCGGAACCCATACCTATACTATCAGCGAGGAGAAGGGCGGCGAGTTATTCCAGAACTATGACGCATCTTCTGTTGAGGTTACGCTTGAGGTGTATGATGTGGACGGCAGCGGCGTTCTCGGAGTAAGAAACGTAAGCGTTGACGGCGCTGCGGATGCACAGATAGAGTTTACCAATACCTGTACATATGTTATTAATACTGGTATTACCTTCGATTTGCTGCCGTACATATTTGTACTGATAGCAGCCGTGGGCTTCGGCATTATGCTGATTATCTCGGGTCTTAGGAGAAGGAAATATTAAAATGTGGAAATCTGAATTTAAACATTCGTTTTTTACGGATGTTTAAATTCAGATTATTTGTTAGAATACAATACGAAGGATGTCTGTATATCGGACATTGTAACTAAGGGTGCCGCAAGGCGTAAGAACAATGAAAGGCGAGGAGAAAAGCGATGAAGAAAAAGATTTTAAGTGTAAACAAAAAACTGACAGGCAGCTATATCATCCTGATGGCGATGATGGTTATAATTGCAGGTCTGGCAGTATTTGGAATCAGCGCCTTGAACAGCAGCGTTAAGACGCTGGTGTCACAGGCGGAGGCAGCTAATCTGGCAATGAAGGTAAGCAGCACTGATATCAATGTAGCAGCCAGAAACGTAAGGGAGATGGCGTTGAATGATGACGCAACGGCTGACGCGGTTTATAAGCAGAATTTTATAAACGCACTCAATGATGTCGATGAGCAGCTCAAGACAATCAAGGAAAGCGGTGTTGTCGAGGATGCAACCTATCAGCAGTATGTAACCGCGATTACAAACTGGGCTAATGATGCATATAGCATTGTTGAGACGATGGAGGCAGGCGATATACAGCAGGCCACTGAGCTCATCTTTACGAAATGTGTTACGCAGCTGGACGAGCTTGAAAACATTTCAGATTCGATAGATGCCCAGATTGAGGCAACGGTCAGCAGATATTCGACCAGAAGCCTTGTTACCTATCGTGTATGTGCCGTGATAATCGTATTAAGCAGCCTTATAGGAGTTGCCTTTGCAATATATATCTGCAGGGCAATGCCAAAGTCAATTATCGAGCCGCTTAATAAGATTGAACAGTGTACCTATGAGCTTGCCGAGGGCAATCTGCATACGGATGTTGCGTATTCGGCAGATGATGAGCTTGGACATATGGCGGATCATTTGAGGGAAGCCATTGCTACCTTAAGCTCATATATCGAGGATATTTCCAACGCAATGGGCGAGTTTGCCAATGGCAATTTTACCGCACAGCCTTCGGTTGAGTGGAAGGGTGATTTCCTTGGAATACGTGATTCCTTTGAAGAATTTGAACTGAATATTGCCGAGACAATCACAGGTATTAACAAGGTTGCAAATCAGGTTGAGATGTCTGCAAAGCAGGTATCCGCTTCGTCAATGGAGATTGCCAACGGTGCGGTTGACCAGGCGAGCGTAGTTGAGGAGTTTACCGCAACAATAGAAAATGTTTCCTCACAGGTAGCCTCTAATGCGGAGTACACCAAGGGAATAAGCGCTCAGGTTGAGAAGGTCGGCGATGATGTTGCAGTTATGACCGGAATGATGAACGATATGGTTGATACAATGAACGAAATCGAGCAGTCTTCTAACAAGATTATGAAGATTATCGATACTATAAGTGATGTTGCATCCCAGACACGTCTTCTTGCACTTAATGCATCAATTGAGGCAGCAAGAGCCGGTGAAGCAGGAAGGGGCTTCGCAGTAGTTGCAAATCAGGTTACCGCACTTGCAGCACAGACAGCAGCCGCTGTTGATGAATCTGCAAAGCTTATCGAGAATTCTATCGAGGGTGTTTCTAAGGGTATGAAGATAACCGAGGAAATATCAAAGCATCAGAGTGCAGTTGCAGCGGATACACAGAATATTGTTAATGAGGTAAGCAATATCGCAGAGGCTCTGGAGGCACAGAAGGAATCCTTCGTACAGCTTAGCGACGGAGTAAATATGATTAACAATGTAGTACAGGATAATTCAGCAACTTCACAGCAGTGCGCTGCTAACAGTCAGGATATGAACAGCCAGGCTGATACGCTCGGCTCTCTTATCGAAAAATTTAAGGTGGTAGAGGCAAATGTAAGTGCTCAGGCTGCCGCTGCACCTGCCGCTGCTGCAAAGGCTGCATCTTAAATCTGACGGCGTATATGCAGGTTGTCAGGTAGGCGTATATACATTAAGGTGAGGAGAGAATGAACTTGAGTGATGGATTGACAAAACTTTGTAAATATGAGGAATTTCTTAAACAGGTTGAGGAAAAATTAAAACATGACCCGGATGAAAATTACATGTTGATAAGGTTTGATATCAAAAATTTCAAGCTTGTGAACAGTCTTTTCGGAATGGAAGCAGGTGACAGGCTGCTCTGCCATGTGGCAACCGTCCTTAGGCAGATGGAATTGGAGGATTCCATTTACTGCCGGATAGAATGTGACAGGTTTGCAGCGTTCATACCTTCCAAATATGAGGATGACATAGAGGATGCCCTGATTAAGGATCCCTTCTATGCGGACTTTGACGGAAATCATCAGATTTATATATATATGGGGATATATAAGATTGAGGATGAGTCAATTCCGGTAACTGTTATGAGTGACCGCGCCAATATTGCTCTTGCAACCATAAAGGCTAACAGGTTTGTGCGTGTGGCTGAGTATGATGAATCAATGTATGATGAAATCGTGCAGGAGCAGGAGCTTAGCGCCGAGCTGCCGAGGGCTTTGGATAACGGTGAGATTATCACCTATCTCCAGCCCCAGGTTCTGGCTGACGGAAGTGTTGTCGGTGCGGAGGCACTGGTAAGGTGGGAGCACCCTCAGAAGGGGCTTTTGAATCCGGGATATTTTCTTCCTGTATTTGAGAAGAATTATAAGATTATCGACATTGACAGGTATATATGGGAGCTTGCCTGCATGCAGATAAAGAAATGGAATGATGAGGGGAAGAAGGATATTTACATTTCAGTAAATATCTCCCCGAGGGATTTTGAGTGCATAGATGTGTATGACACATTGATTAAGCTGGTGCATAAGTACGGCATCAATCCGGAGCAGCTTAGGGTGGAGATTACGGAGAGCACGATTATGCAGAATCCGCAAAAACAGATAGAGCTTATCGGGAGGCTCCGTCTTGCAAAATTCTATGTTGAGATGGATGATTTCGGAAGCGGCTATTCATCCCTTGGTATGCTTAAGGACATACCGCTGGATGCAATAAAGCTTGATATGAGCTTTTTAAGCAAGGGCATTAATGACGAGCGTGAAAGAAAGGTGCTCAGGCTTATGGTAAATCTCATAAAGGAATTAAATATGACGGTTATCGCTGAGGGAGTTGAAACACAGGAGGAAGCGGATTATCTGAGACAGGTGGGCTGCGATACATTTCAGGGCTACCTTTTTTCAAAACCGGTTCCGGTTGTGGAGTTTGAGAGAAATTATATGTAGTTTTGAGGGGAATTATATATAGTTTAGAAGGGTATAAATTATTATAGGGGAACGGCAAGAAGTAATATTATAAATAATAGTAAAACAGCAGAAAATCCAGTTGCAAAAATGGCTCGGACAGTGTATAATTAACTAAATGTATATATGCACTAACCTATGGGCAGCTCGTAAGTGTAGATGACGTATGAGTTAAACATAGACCCGATGATTTTGATAGCCTGCTGTGAAGATGTTTGCCATATGTTATTGCTTTGTTACAGTTAGAAGGGGAGCAACTATGATAAAGGAATCAGATTGGCAGGCATTGAACAGGACATTGCTGGAGTTATACGGAATTGAGGATGAACAGGAGTTTATGAAAAAGGTTCTATATCTTTTTCATATTCTTGTTCCGTATACACAGGGATTTTTTCTGTCCTACACCAGTAATTATCAGATTGAATTGGACCATTCGGTGTATGACGGTATGAGCGACGCGGTATTTCAGGAGTATGCCGATTACTATCACGAGAAGGACTATCTTAAGTTTACCTTTGACCTTACGCGGCGGACGATGCTGTACCGCGATACGGACGTTATGGAGGAGTCCATACGTGTCAAGACCGAGATTTATAAGAATTATCTCCAG
>CAYOHM010000014.1:0-33102 GCA_964403785.1 uncultured Alistipes sp. | reverse complement strand
GGCTGGCGATACGGTATGCCAAGCGAATTATAACGGATGGAGCAGGTAAAACACCAGCAGAGGTTGCACCGGGGACGAAGGTGCATGAGTTGGTGGAGGAACTAGCGAAGTATTTGCCGGAAAATCAGAAGAAGAAATTTGTACAATAAAATAAAGGAGAGTATGAACTGGTAAGAGATAAAACGTAAAATTTGATTTGAGGAACAGGTCATAACCCCTTGGAATACTTCATAGAATGTAAAAAAGTATTCTGAGGGGTTTTCTCGTTGAAAGATTATATCGAAGAACGTGCGATCGAAATCGCAAACTATATCATTGAAAATAACGCTACGGTACGCCATGCAGCGAAGCAGTTTGGGGTCAGCAAAAGTACCGTACATATGGATGTCACAAACAGGCTGCCGAAGCTCAATCCGGCACTTGCAAATGAGGCAAGGGATATACTTGCCGTAAATAAGAGTGAACGCCATATAAGAGGCGGACTTGCAACAAAGGAAAAATATTTGCATAAAAAAAGTTAACGTGATAGTATAATCTTCATAGTAAAACTGTTGATATGCCTGTTATCGCAGGGGTAATTCAGGCTGATATGGAGAAATGTATGTGTAGGTATAGGGATAAAAGTATATTTGCGGCGCTGACGCTGGCGGCGCTGATGCTTACTGCATGCACAAAGCAGGAGCAGGGGAATAGGGTTGTATTTACGCCCGATGTTGAAAATCAATCGACACAGGTAGCGGATGAAAAGGAAACGGTTAATGGCGGTGAATTGGAGGAGTTTTTGCCGGGAGAAGAAAACTGGGGCGAAACCGTTGAGGCTACAACCGCCTATGTCAACGAGGCGACAGGAGTAGAACAACTTAAGGCTGCGGTAAGCGCTGAGCTTGGCGATGCTTTCTGGCCGGATACGGATGTGAAGTCACTGGAGGCGGTTCAGATTACGCAGGATATGTATGATGAATTTGTATACACGGTAACCTCTGATGAGAGCAAAGCCGATGAGATTATCATAGTAAAGGCAAAGGACGGCAGGATTGACGAGGTCATTGACAAATTAAACCTGTACAGGGATTCCAAAATAAATGATTATAATGTAAGCGATGACGATATAATAAAAATTCAATGCTCACAGGTTATAAGCGTGGGAAATTATGCTGCATTTATCCAGCTCGGAGCTGAACACGGACAGAGTGCGGCAGAAAGCAAGAAAACGTTATCGGAGGATGAGAGTGCGCAGGCGGAGATGGATGCAATAGAGGAACAGAATAATCTGGCGGCACAAAGCATTTTGAACGCGCTTTCAAAGTAACATTAAAGAGGAAAACTATGGTTTTTAGCAGTTTGATATTTTTATTTTATTTTTTGCCGGTTGTAATGATACTATATTATGCGGCACCGGAAAGGTTTAAAAATCCGGTGCTGTTTTTTGCAAGTCTCATATTCTATGCATGGGGCGAACCGGTCTATGTTCTTCTTATGCTGTTTTCAACGGTGGCAGATTATGTGCACGGAATACTTGTGGATAATTTCATTAAGAAAAGCCAAAGGACAAAAGCCAAATTAGCGGTAGCCTCCTCGGTTACTATAAATCTGCTAGTACTTGGCTTCTTTAAATATGCACCGTTTTTGATTGCAACAGTAAATTCATTATTTTCCGTAAATATACCGGTCCCTGAGCTTTCACTTCCGATAGGAATTTCGTTCTACACCTTCCAGACTATGTCATACACGATAGATGTATACAGGGGTGATGCAAGGGTACAGAAAAATATAATTTCCTTCGGAACATATGTGGCATTGTTTCCGCAGCTTATTGCAGGCCCCATTGTCCAGTACAAAACAATCGACAGCCAGCTTAATGACCGAAGGGTGTCGGCAAAGGGTCTGGCATACGGAATCACGAGATTTATCATAGGGCTTGGAAAAAAGGTACTTTTAGCCAATAATATAGGAATTATGTGGGAAAACGTGCAGAGCTGCTTTTATAATTCTGCATCCTTTTCTGCCGCGACGGCGTGGCTTGGTGCAATAGCATTTGCGTTTCAGATTTATTTCGATTTTTCCGGATACTCCGATATGGCAATAGGGCTTGGCGCAATGTTCGGCTTCAGGTTCAATGAAAACTTCAGCTATCCGTACCAGTCGGCAAGTATCACTGAGTTCTGGAGAAGATGGCACATATCACTTGGAACCTGGTTTAGGGAATATGTTTACATACCGCTTGGCGGAAACAGGGTGAGCAGGCTGAAGTGGCTCAGAAATCTCCTTATCGTATGGGCACTTACCGGAATATGGCATGGCGCAAGCTGGAATTTTCTGGTATGGGGACTGTATTTCGGGGTGCTGCTTATTGCCGAAAAGCTCTTTATCAGAAAGGTTCTTTTACAATTACCGCGATTTTTGCAGCAGCTTTACACCTGTTTTTTGGTGGTGATAAGCTGGGTGATATTTGCATTTGAATCAATAAATACGGGTATGGTTTACATAAAGAGGATGTTTGTCAATCCGATAGCATGTGATGACAAGGCTGTTTATCTTCTTGCGGGCAACGGGCTTCTGCTTGCAGTCCTGCTGCTGGGCTCTACCAACATACCGGCAAGGTGTGCCGGACGGCTTAAAGAATACCTTGGCGGTGAAAGCGTATGCTATACGATAATATCGGGATTGTTTTTGGCAGCAGTACTGGTGCTGTCAATTGCATACATAGTTGACGCCTCCTACAACCCGTTCTTATATTTCAGGTTTTAACATTAGGAATAACGAATATGAAAACAATTAATAAGAAAAATCTGTGTAATATCACATATATCTGTATATTTAGCTCAATAATCATAGCTTTGAGCCTTTTTAGCCTTCTAAAGACCGACACGGTATTTTCGGAAAATGAGAACCGTGTCCTTGCACAAAAGCCTGCCATAAGCCTTAAAACAGTGCTTGACGGCAGCTTTGAAGCTGATTTTGAAGAATATATAAGCGACCAGTTCTGCTTTAGGGATGCGTGGATAAGGCTAAAGACCCTCAGTGAAATTGCACTTTTGAAAAAAGACATAAACGGCGTTTATATCGGCAGGGATGATTATCTCATAGAAATGCATGAGGATATTGATACAACGGCTGCCTACCAGAATGCAGATTATGTGCTGGAATTTATAAAGGACAGTATACAGAGCCTTGGCAGTGAAAATGTGCATATGATGCTGGTACCGACGGCGTCGGCAGTACTTACGGATTACCTTGTGTCCCATACGGTGGATTTTGACCAGGACAGTCTGATTGATTATGTGAAATACAGTATAGCTGATAATTTCATTGATGTGCGTGATGAATTAAAAGCACATCAGGGTGACTATGTATATTACAGAACGGACCATCACTGGACCAGCTACGGCGCATATCTTTCATATGTAAAGTGGGCAAAGGAATGTGGCTTTGAGCCGTATGCCGAGGAAGATTTTGACATAGAGGTATTTTCGGAGGAATTTCTGGGAAGCACATTTTCCAAAATAAATTATGCAAAACGCAAGGATACCATAGAATTATATAAATTAAAGGAAAATATCACATATAGTGTAAACATAAATAACGGTCAGAAGCTTGGCGACAGTATGTTTATCAGGGAATATCTTGATGAAAAGGATAAGTATCAGGTTTTCCTTGGCGGAAACAACCCGATTGTGACAATAAATACGGACAAAAATAATAATGACGGGGATGAGAGGGTTCTGCTGGTGATAAAGGACTCCTACGCACACTGCTTTGTACCGTTTGCGGCTAACCATTATGATAAAACGGTAATGGTGGATCTAAGATACCTTAAACAGACGGTAAGCCAGGTGATTGAAGATAATAAGGTGACTGATATTTTAGTGCTCTACAATGCCGCGCAGTTTGCAGAGGATACAAATTTACAATTTATTTCGAGATAACAGGGCTAAAGTATGGGGAGCTAACAGCCGATAAAGGTATAAATAAATATAAATTTTTAAAATCCCCTTTTAAATTTTGAGAATTTGTATATAATGGTATTTGGGAAAGCACACGTATTATTTTACATTTTACATACATTGAATCAGATGAAAGGGGAAAGTAAATGCTGACAGCAGACATTGGAATTGATCTTGGTACAGCCAGTATTCTCGTCTACATCAGAGGCAAAGGAGTTGTTCTTAAGGAGCCTTCAGTAGTTGCCTTTGACAGGGACACCAATAAAATTAAAGCCATCGGTGAGGAGGCAAGGCTTATGCTTGGCCGTACACCGGGAAATATAGTCGCAGTAAGACCACTCCGTCAGGGAGTTATTTCTGATTATACGGTTACTGAAAAGATGCTCAAGTATTTCATTAACAAAGCACTTGGAAGAAGAGTATTAAAGAAGCCGAGAATCAGCGTATGTGTTCCGAGTGGAGTAACAGAGGTTGAGAAAAAGGCGGTTGAGGATGCAACCTACAATGCAGGAGCAAGGGAGGTTGCCATTATCGAGGAGCCTATCGCCGCTGCCATAGGCGCAGGAATTGATATTTCAAGGCCATGCGGCAATATGATAGTTGATATAGGCGGTGGAACATCGGATATTGCCGTAATTTCACTTGGAGGCACCGTTGTAAGTACCTCAATTAAGATTGCCGGTGATGACTTTGATGAAGCTATCGTGCGTTTTATGCGTAAGAAGCATAATCTTCTCATTGGTGAGAGAACTGCAGAGGATATCAAGATAAAGGTCGGATGTGCATATCCGAGGGCTGAAGTCCTGACAATGGATGTCAGGGGACGTAATCTTGTTACAGGTCTTCCTAAGACGGTTACGGTAACCTCGGAGGAGACTGAGGAGGCCTTAAGGGAAACTACATCCCAGATAGTGGAGGCTGTGCACAGCGTGTTGGAGAAGACACCGCCGGAGCTTGCGTCCGATATTTCGGACAGGGGCATTGTTCTGACAGGCGGCGGAAGTATGCTGCAGGGATTGGATGAGCTGATTGAGGCCAAGACAGGAATTACAACCATGGTCGCAGATGATCCGATGACGGCAGTAGCAATCGGAACAGGTAAATTCGTAGAATTTTTAAGCGAGCATAAGGATTTTTAGTGAGGTGCGCATATGTTAAAAGGACTATATACAGCATACACAGGAATGTTAAATCAGGAAAGAAGAATTGAGGTTACGTCCAATAACCTTGCGAATGCCAATACTGTCGGATACAAGAAGGAGGGAGCTACGTCACAGGCTTTTGACAGAGAGCTTGCAATCAAGATAAACGATTCCTCCGAAGGTTACAGGGACAGGAGCATAGGAAATTTGAGCATGGGTGTCAAGATAGGTGAGTCATACCGTGATTACAGTCAGGGCTCCTTTAGGGAAACTGACGAGTCCTTTGACCTTGCCATTGACGGAAAAGGTTTTTTTAACATATCATACACCAATAAAAGCGGGCAGGAGTACACGATGTATACCAGGGATGGTTCGTTTACTCTTACTCAGGACGGCTACCTGGTCACTAAGGACGGTGACTTTGTATTAGGACAGGATGGTCCGGTTGTTCTGCCTACTGATGCAGAAATCAAAATCGATGAGCTGGGTAATATTTATAGTGATGATGAGCTTATCGACACATTAAAGCTTACAGACTTTGAGGATTACAATTACCTTGAAATGTTCGGCGAGAATCTCTACCTGCCAAAGGATGGCGCGGTAGAAACGGATGCAACCGGATATGTCAATCAGGGTTACCTTGAAATGTCAAATGTCCAGGTTGTAAGCGAGATGGTCGATATGATAGCAATCCAGCGTTCATATGAGGCAGCTCAGAAGGTGGAAAAGGCAATGGATGGAATACTTGAACAGACGGTTACACTGGGACGTCTGTAATTCCAAAAGGATGGGAGAGAATCGTTATGATGAGATCACTGTGGACTGCTGCTTCCGGAATGATAGCGCAGCAGAACAATGTTGACACTATTGCCAACAATCTTGCAAATGTTAATACAACGGGTTATAAGACAGAGACAGCGGAGTTTAAATCACTTCTCTATCAGGAGATAGTTTCGAAGACAACAACCGCAAACGGTGAGAATAAGCCGATAGGCGCTCAGGTGGGACTTGGTGTGCGTAATTCATCAGTCACCTCCCACTTTACGCAGGGTGCTTTCGAGGGAACGGAAAGAGACCTTGATTTTGCAATAGAGGGTGACGGCTTTTTCTCTGTAAGAACCATAGATGGCAGTACGGCATATACCAGAAACGGTAATTTTTATATGTCAGTTGTTGATGACGGCACATATATGCTCGCCAATTCGGACGGCCTTGCGGTGCTGGATACGGAGGGAAATCCTATTTATTTTGATGAGGGAGTTACATCTGCGGATGTTACTGTCAGTGCCGACGGAGAAATATGTGTTCCGGATTCCAGCGGTAATGCCCAGGGAACCGGAGTTAAAATCGGACTTACACAGTTCTCAAATCCTTCGGGTCTGCTTAAGCTTTCAGGCACACTCTACAAGGAGTCTGCGGCATCGGGAGTTCCTCTTAACGAGGAAACCAATACCAGCATTACAAAGAGTATCGTAAAGCAGGGATATCTTGAAATGTCCAATGTGCAGGTAGCGGACGAAATGGTTAATCTGATTGTAGCCCAGAGAGCGTATGAGCTTAACTCCAAGGCAATCACAACCTCTGATGAGATGATGCAGACGGCTAACAATCTTAAGAGTTAAAGAAGTTAAACAGGGGGTATTACTATGAGTGTTTCATTAGACAGCAGTATAACAAGTCTGCTTAATACATACCAGACAAGTGACAGTTCATCGACAAGCAGCCTTTCGGACACACTTTCAAAGGATTTGAGCTCGGCTACTGATGATGAGCTTATGAGTGTCTGCAAGGAATTTGAGTCATATTTTATGGAGCAGGTTTATAAGTCAATGCAGAAAATGGTTCCTGAGCATGAATATGAGGACAATTCTTCCAAGACAATGATGGAGTACTATCAGGATGAGCTTATGAGCCAGTATGCCCAGACTACAACCGAAAGCGGGCAGGGCTTGGGACTCGCACAGATGCTTTATGAGCAGATGAAAAGAAATTACGAGTAAAGCAGTGTATTTTTTATGGTTACAATGGAAGGTTTTATCGACAATATAATATACAGAAACGAAGAAAACGGATATACGGTGTTTGAAATTGTTGCAGACGGCAGGCACCACACATGCGTAGGGAGCTTTGTGGATTTAAATGTAGGTGAATTTATTGAATTTAGCGCAGTAGAGGCCATTCATCAGGGATATGGCGAGCAGCTTCAGATAAAAACCTACGAGATAAAGGCTCCTGCGGATGTTATATCCATGGAACGTTATCTTGCCTCGGGTGCAGTTAAGGGAATCGGAGAAGCACTTGCGGCAAGAATCATTAAACGATTCGGCTCAGATACTTTCCGTATTATCGAAGAAGAGCCGGAGCAGCTGTCTTCAATAAAGGGCATCAGCGAGAAGAAAGCCCTTGAGATTGCCAATCAGATTATGGAAAAGAAAGATATGCGCAAGGCAATGATGTTTTTGCAGGATTTTGGAATTTCCATGAAGATGGCAGCAAAAATCTACGAACAATATGGTTCGTCAATGTATACAATCATCAAAGAAAACCCATACAAGCTTGCCGATGACATTACCGGAATCGGATTCAAGATTGCTGATGACATTGCAGCAAGAGCCGGAATTAAGCAGAATTCCGAATACCGCATAAGAAGCGGGATTCTCTATGTGCTGCTGCAGTCAATAAATAACGGACATACCTATCTGCCGCAGGGGGTACTGCTGGTAGAGGCACAAAAACTTCTTGGCATAGAAAATGAAGATTTTGAAAAGTATCTGATGGATATGGCAATTGACAGAAAGATAGTCATAAAGGAGCTTGAGGGCGAAAGGATAGTATATGCGGCAAGCTATTACTACACCGAATTAAAGACAGCCTCCGCTTTAAAGGAATTAAATATAAAATATAAGACCGATGAGAAGGAAATTGACAGGTTTATACATTCGATTGAACACGAGCTGGATATTGAACTTGAAGAAATGCAAAAAAATGCAGTCCATGCTGCAGCGGGAAACGGACTTCTTGTGATTACCGGAGGACCGGGTACGGGAAAGACGACAACCATAAACAGCATAATCAGATATTTTGAGATGGAGGGCATGGAAATAATGCTTGCAGCTCCGACAGGGCGCGCGGCAAAAAGAATCACGGAAACCACGGGAAGGGTGGCAAGTACGGTGCACAGACTCCTTGAATTAAACGGTGCGCCGGGTGAAGCACAGACGGCAGTTTCCTTTGAAAGAAATGAACAGAATCCGTTGGAGGCGGATGTTGTAATAATTGATGAAATGTCAATGGTTGACATAAATCTTATGAATTCCCTTCTGAGAGCAATACAGGTCGGAACAAGGCTTATTCTTGTGGGCGACGTTAATCAGCTCCCGTCGGTAGGTCCCGGAAACGTACTTAAGGATATAATAAATTCAGACTGCTTTAACGTGGTTAAGCTGACCAAGATTTTCAGACAGGCGAGTGAGAGCGAGATAATCGTAAATGCGCATAAGATAAATGACGGCGAAAGAGTTGAATTAAATAAGTACAGCAGGGACTTTCTATTTGTAAAGCGGGATAACGCGGATATGGTAATAAATGCAATGATTACACTGGTAAGAGATAAGCTACCAAATTATGTAAATGCCGATATGATGGATGTTCAGATATTAAGTCCGATGCGCAAGGGCAGCGTGGGAATTGAACGGCTTAATATGGTTCTTCAGGAATACCTTAACCCGCCGAGCGATGAAAAGAAACAAAAGGAGTATGGCGACGGCTTTCTGCGTGAGGGAGATAAGGTAATGCAGATTAAGAACAATTACCAGATGGAATGGGAAAGCCGCAGCAGAAGCGGATTCGTGAAGGAAACCGGACTTGGCGTTTTTAACGGAGATATAGGCATAATCAGAAAAATCAGCGATTATGCACAGCAGATAGAAGTGGAATTTGAGGACGGGCGCTTCGTAAAATACGATTATAAGCAGTTAGAGGAGCTGGAGCTTGCATATGCGATAACGATACATAAGTCGCAGGGAAGCGAATATCCGGCGGTGGTGATACCGATGCTGCCGGGACCGAGAATGCTTATGACAAGAAACCTTCTGTACACGGCGGTCACCAGAGCCAAAACCTGTGTGTGCCTTGTGGGAATGACGGAGGTGTTTGAACAGATGATTGAAAATGCAAGTGAGCAGAAAAGGTACTCCACACTTGATGTGAGAATTAAAGAGGTGTGTAATTGGGAATAACAAGGATTTTTTATCCCGACAGATGTCCGGTATGCGAGGAAATAATTTCCTTTATGCCGGATACGGCGGGAAGAAATATATGTGAAAAATGTAATGCCAAACTCCACTATATAATGTCACCGAGGTGCTTAAAATGCGGCAAACAGATATATTCCGCAAATGAAGAGTTTTGCAGCGACTGTGCGAATAAAACTCATTATTTTAAGCAGGGCATCGGAGTATTCGGGTATGACGAGCATATAAGGGAGTCAATTTACCGGTTTAAATATTCCAATCAGCGCAGGTATGCGTCATTTTATGCGGATGCGATTGCAAGGCGCTACGGGCAGCAGATAAAAAGATGGAATATAGATGCAATAATACCGGTTCCGATGTACAAATTAAAACAATATCAAAGAGGATATAATCAGGCGCAGCTTATTGCCGCAGAGCTTGGCAAAATTCTTAAAATTCAGGTTGAATCAGATATTCTTATAAGAACCCGCAGAACAAGACCAATGAAAGAGCTTAACGATCAGGAAAGAAATAAAAATCTCCAAAATGCTTTTAAAATAAGTGAAAATATAGTAAAATATAAGCGTATATTACTGGTGGATGATATATACACAACGGGTGCGACAATTGATGCCTGCAGCAGCGAGCTGCTTGATGTAGGCGTGTCGGAGGTATATTTTGCATGCGTGTGTATAGGCAATGGATTTTAAGGAGGGCTAATACATGGAAGTAAGAAATTGTAAGCAGTGCGGCAGATTATTTAATTACATCGGTGGTGCATACCACAATTTATGCCCTGCCTGTGTGGACAAAATGGAGGCAAAGTTTCAGGAGGTTAAACAGTACGTGGAGGACAATCCCGGCTGCACAATGGATGATATAACAGAGAATTACGGGGTATCCACGGGGCAGATTCAGAGATGGATACGTGAAGAAAGACTCTGCTTTACCGATGATTCCCCTATCGGTATAGGCTGTGAGGGCTGCGGCAAGATGATTAAGTCGGGAAGATACTGTCCGGAATGCAGAACCTCGATGGAGAAGCAGATGGGAAGTCTTTATCAGTCGGTTAACGACACTCCTGCTGCTCCTAAGAAATCCGGTCAGAACAGAATGAGATTCCTTGACAGCAAATAATCGCAAAATATTTAAACACGGCTATTAATGTTTTAAAAGATTCTTCCGATATTGTATTCAGAAAATGAAAAAGAAATACATAAAGGAGGAATGAAATATGCGCGTAGATGCTTATAACGCAGTGAGTCAGGTATATCAGACTAACGCTAAATTCAAGGCAAGTGCCGGCAGCAATGCATATAGTACCGATAAATTAGAAATCTCAAGCTTCGGCAAGGAATTTCAGGTTGCCAAGACGGCGGTAAGCCAGGCATCCGATGTCAGAGAAGATAAGGTTGAACAGATTAAATCAATGCTAAGCAGCGGAACATACAGTGTAAGCAGTGTGGATTTTGCAAATAAGATAGTGGATGGATATACATCAGAAATAGCATTATAGGAGAGAATTGAGTGGCAAGTTTAATTGATGAATTAGCTGAAGTTCTTGATAAAGAGAATACTGAATATGAAGTTATGTTAACCTTGTCCACGGATAAGACCTCAGCTATTGTAAAGAATGATATTGAACAGCTTCAGGCTATTTTGGTAAAGGAACAGGCACAGATAGACCGTATCAATGCTTTGGAGAAGAAGCGTGAGGAAACTATAAAGGATATTTGCAGGGTAATCAAGGTCGACCCGAGGCAGCTTACGGTTAAGGTGCTGATTGATTTGCTTTCCAAAAAGCCCGAGGAGCAGTCAAAGCTCATACAGGTTCATACGAAGCTTAAAAAGACGCTGGACAGGATGGTCAGGGCTAACGAGAATAACAAAGCTCTGACTCGTGAATCAATGGAAATATTAGAGTTTGAAATGAATCTTTTAAAAGGACTTAAAATGGCTCCCGAAACCAATAATTATACTAAGGGAGCATATAGTGCAGGAGGCACGGATACAGGTGTCGGAGCGTTTGATGCAAAGCAGTAAAAGGCTTTGCATTTTTCGTAAGTAGGAATGAAAGGAGTGTTTTACCATGGCAGGCAGTATGGCAGGTCTTTACATCGGAGTTTCCGGACTTCAGGGCTCACAGACCGCATTAAATACGGTATCGCACAATTTATCAAATATAAATACAGAAGGATACACAAGACAGCAGATAACCTATTCTACGGCAAAGTATTTCACTATCGGTCAGACGGCGGTGAGCACATTACAGTACGGAGTCGGTGTTAACGTACAGGAAATCAGACGAGTAAGGGACGAATTCCTTGACAAATCTTACAGACAGGAGAATGGCCGTGCATCATTTTATGAGGCACAGTACTCGGCAGTAGAAGAAGTGGAGACACTTTTCGGAGAGACGGAAGGCGTTAAGTTTGAGGACTCCATTAACAATCTCTGGTCATCACTCAATGAGCTTGCGGCGAATCCGGGAAGCACGGTTACCAGAACGGAGCTTGTGCAGAATGCGGTGGCATTCATTGACAGAGCCAATGCCATATATGACGGACTTGTAGACTACCAGAAGATGCTCAATGTAAAGGTATCCGATATGGTTGATACAATAAACGGACTGGGTGAGAAGATAAATTCCCTTAATAAGGATATTATGTATATAGAGGGCACGGGAGAGAGCGCCAACGATAAGAGGGATGAGCTGGACAGTGCACTTGACGAGCTCGCTTCCTATGTCAAGATTGACTACTGGGAGGATGACGCGGGAAGAGTTAATATTAATATTGAGGGCTGCCCGTTCCTTTCAGGCAAAACGCTCTTTAAAATGGGAACGCAGGAAATAGGACAGACGGGACTTTATGAGCCGGTTTGGCCGGCAATGGGAAATTTGCGTGTCTTTGATATTACACAAACCACGAGCACAGCCAAAAACAATGACATAGGCGAGTTAAAGGGACTTATCCTTGCAAGAGGCAGCGTGTCAACAGATTACAGGGATATTCCGGTAGAGCCGGAGAAGCCTGTAAGAGAGGATTATGAAACAGACGCGGATTACGATGCGGCACAGGCACAGTACGAATCGGACCTCGCACAGTATAAGACGGACGTCAAGTATTATTATGATTATCTGGATAATTCGGTTATTTCGAATACAATCGCAACATTTGACAAGCTTATCAACGGAATTGTTGAGTCGATAAATGACGTACTCTGTCCGGAAACCGTAACTCAAAATGACATTTATGACGGCGACGGCAACCTTGTGGTGGCAGCAGGAACAAAGGTGCTTGATATGTCAGAAACCTCATACGGTATGGATGATAACAGAAGCGTGGGCGTCGAGCTTTTCTCAAGAAATCTGACGGACAGATATAATGAGATAAGCTATACGGATGCATCCGGTAAGGAGTGCTATGTATATGTCAGAAATGACACCTCAAGCGCGGGCACAGAGTCACTTTACACTCTGGGCAATATTTCAGTTAATGATGCAGTACTTCAGGACTATCAGGTAATACCGCTGGGACTTGAGGACGGAAGCGAGGATTTCGCAAAGGCACAGGAACTTCTTGATTGCTGGGATGTTAAGTTTGCTGCATTAAATCCCGATAAATATGCTAAAGAGAATTTCAATTCATTTTATAACAGTCTTGTTTCAGACATAGCCAATACGGGTCAGGTTCTCTATAATATGCAGACCTACCAGCAGTCAATGGCACAGGAGCTGGATAACAAGAGACAGGAAACAGTTGGCGTTTCGTCGGATGATGAACTGACCAATATGATAAAATATCAGGCTGCGTATAATGCAGCTTCCAGATACATTACGGTTGTAAGCGAAATGATGGAGCATTTGGTTACATCACTCGGAAGCTGATAGGCAGATACGCAAAAGGAGTAGTATATGGCATCTACATTTTTAGGACTTAATACATCTTACACAGGATTACAGGCAGCGCAGGCATCTGTAAATACAACCGCACATAATATTTCCAATGTCAATACGGACGGATATTCGAGGCAGGCAACCACATCACAGGCTGATAATGCACTCCGTACATATTCAAGCTACGGTACATTGGGCACAGGTGTTGTAGTAACCTCGATAGACCAGATTCGTGACAGCTATTATGACATTAAGTACCGCAACAACAATTCCAATGTAGGTGCATATTCCGTATATGAGAATTATATGAACCAGATAGAGGATTATCTTGACGATTATTCCCTTGATGGTATGACAACGGAGTGGGACAATTTCTTTGCGGCACTCACCGAGCTTCAGAGAAATCCTTCGGACAATACGGTTAAGAATAATGTTATAAGCAGCGGTCAGAGCCTTGCGGACTATTTTAATAATTTATATACCAATCTTCAGAATATTCAGATTGATGCCAATGAAGAAATCAAAAACCAGTGTGACAGGATTAATACCATATCCGAGAATATAGCAAGCCTTAACAAGCAGATTAACCAGATAGAGGTTGCCAACGGCAATGCAAATGATTTGAGGGACCAGAGAAATAAGCTTGTTGACGAGCTCTCAAGCATTATTAATGTTGAAACTAATGAACAGCAGATTGGGCAGGGAGTTACATATTATACGGTAAGAGTAAACGGTCAGGAGCTTGTAAGCAACTATAATTACAATACTCTTGTTACCGAGGCTAAGACCGAAAAAAGAAATGCCTCCGATGCTGACGGTATGTATGAGATAACGTGGTCCAACGGCGTTCCGTTTAACGAGTACAGCCAGACACTTAACGGAAGCATAAAGGCACTGCTTGACATAAGGGACGGCTGCAATAACGCATATGAGGTCCTGGAGGATTCCGTTGATGATAACGGCAACACGGTAAAGACGCTTGAAATAGAGCAGAAGAGTGGAGTTAATACCAGCTACAAGGGCGTTCCGTATTATTTATCCAAGATAAATGAATTTATAGGAATTTTTGCGGATGAGGTAAATAAGATTTTTACACTCTCCGATGATGACGGAACAATGATTGCAACAAATACCGAGGGTGAGCCGGGACTGGCATTTTTTACGGTAAAGTATGATGACGGTGCGATGTCGGCACTTTCAGTTCAGGTAAATCCGGAGCTTATACAGGATAACTCAAGGCTTGCGACAACAACGAATTATCTTGACGGACAGGAACAGTCAAATCTTGTAGATATGCTTCTCGACTTAAAAAACAAAAAGGTATTTAACGGCGGTACGGGCTCTTACTTCCTTGAAAGCATTGTAACCGCAATGTCAATAGATTCGTCAAAGGCAACAAGCTTCTACACCAATTTTACGAATATTTCCAATACGATAGAGAATCAGAGGTTGTCAGTAATGGGTGTGGATGAGGACGAAGAAGCGATAGACCTTTTGAAATACCAGCAGGCATACAATCTTTCTGCAAAGGTTATGTCGGTACTTAGCGAAATGTATAACAAGCTTATAAACGAAACAGGTGTTTAAGAATAGGAGGAATGACGGACAATGAGAATTACAAATACAATGATGCAGAATAACTCACTCAACAATATTCAGACTAACAAAACCCAGATGAACACGCTGGATACGCAGTTATCTACTCAGAAAAAAATAAGCAGACCGTCTGAAGACCCTATTATAGCCATAAGGGCATTAAGACTCAGAACAAGCTTAAATGAGGTGACCCAGTATCTGTCAAAGAACATACCGGATGCCAATTCGTGGCTTGATGTCACAGAGGGCGCATTAAATGAAGCCAATGACATCATTTCGGATGTATATAATTATTGTGTTCAGGGTTCAACGGACACCCAATCACTCAGCGAGCGCCAGATTATCTCGGACAGTCTGCAGCAGCTTAGAGAGGGTCTGTATCAGCAGGGTGATGTGGATTATGCCGGAAGATATGTATTTACAGGATACAGGACGGATACCTCGCTTACCTTCCAGACGGATGATGACCTTTCAGAGGCTGATTACAGCATAACACAGGATTTTGAATCCACGGATTTTGATTACAAGTCCGTAGTAACGGGCGGTGTTGATATAGCAGCCGTAAAGTCTCTTACCGGGGATGAACTTGGCGCATTGTCATCGGACGAGGTCAAGGCAAAGCTCGGAGACAGCAATGATATAAGCAGCACGGATGTACACAGAATAAGGCTTGCATATGACGATATTAAAAAGGATGCCGATTCGGTAAATTCAGTATCTATTTCCTACACGGATGCTTCAGGGGATACACAGGATTTCCTTGATGATTTTGGATACAGCATAACAGAAACAACTGACACGGGAAGTGTTCCGGGGGAGGACGAAATCCTGCTCAATACGGACACGGGTGAATTGCTGTTCGGCGAGAATGCATATAAGGACCTTTTCTCAACCGGAAAATTCTCCGTTACATATGAAAAGGACAGCTTTGAAAAAGGCGACTGCAGACCGGAGCATTATTTCACCTGCACCAACTACGCCAAGACAGCGGTTACATACTCCGAGGACGGCACTGTAAAGACAACGGATTATGCAACATATGTCAGAGATAAAGATGGACAGGATATTGAGTATATAGTAAACTTTAATCAGAAGCTCAAGGTCAACACGGAGGCGGCGGACAGCTTCTCATTGGATATCGGGCGTGATATTGATGAGATAAGGAATGCCGTAGACGATTCGATAGTAGCCGAGGAGAAGCTTAACACCCTGAAGGAGCTTAAGGACAATCCTAATTACTCCGGTGACGAGGCACAGGCAAATCTTGACAGACTTATCGATACAGCCCAGAAGGAACTGGATTATTATAATGATGTTCTCCAAAAGACCTTTGAATCGGGCATCACATGGATGCAGGATCATCAGGAAACAGTTGACATAGCAATCGCAGATGTCGGCAACAGAATGTCAAGACTTGATCTTACCAAGGAAAGGCTGCAGGACCAGAAAACCAATTTTACCGACCTTAAGTCCAGCAATGAAGATATTGACCTGGAGGAGGTTGTAATCAACTATTCATCAGCAGAGCTTGTATACCAGGCATCACTCACGGCAGCCAGCAAAGTGGTAAGACAGACATTATTGGATTTCATATAAAGTGAATAATAATACAGATAGGAGAAGGAAAATATGTTAATCAAGACAAAATGTTTCGGGGAAGTAGATATTGCGGATGAGAAGATTATAGTATTTGAAAAGGGCCTTATGGGGTTTGAGGACTATAAGAAATACACCATACTCTTTGATTCTGAGAAAAAGAATGACAAGACAATTATGTGGCTCCAGTCACTGGATGAGCAGGCATTGGCGCTGCCGGTGGTAGACCCGTATGTAATAACCGACAAATACGATCCTGTGGTAGAGGATGAGCTGCTCTCATCCATCGGTGAATTTAAGGATGATGATATGTTAATACTTGTAACGCTTACGGTACCTTCGGACATCACGAAGATGACAGCTAATTACAAAGCGCCGATTATCATCAATGCGGGAACCTTAAAGGGAATCCAGCTGATTGCGGAAAATGAGGATTATCTCGTTAAACAGCCGATATATGATGTACTAAAAGCTAAGAAGGGCGGTGAATAATATGCTGGCATTATCACGTAGGAAGGACGAAGCAATCATAATCAACAACGATATAGAGATTAAAGTTATCGAGGTAAAGGGAGAACAGGTAAAGCTCGGCATATCAGCACCGAAGACAGTGCCTGTATACCGCAAGGAGGTATATTTACAGATACAGGAGGCTAATAAGGAGGCAGCGGGTTCAGTTGCCAATATGGAGGCACTTAAAAATTTACTTGGGTAATAAAGAATTGAAATTTTTTTTAAAATATACTAAACTATAAATAAATTTATCCGATATTAAGGATGTAGAGTAAATGATTCTCGTATGCACAGCATACATATGCACATGGAGGTGTATTTAAAATGGCAGTTGAAAATGTAAATAGTGTAGCAGCAGCGGCAACTTATCAGGCTATATCAACTCCAGCAGCAACGCCGGTCAAGGATGTAGTTCGCGTTGATGCAAAAGAGCTAGCAGCAACGGATTCTGTTGTAAATGAACCTGTGGAGATTAAGAAGGTGGATGAGTCCGGCAAGGACAGTGAAGCCAAGAATGACGGCAAGCAGCCAAGTGACAGCACCATCAGGCAGGCTCTTAAGGATATGAATAAGAAGCTCAGCAATAACACGATTGCAGAGTTTGGAATTCACGAGGGAACAAACCGCATCATGATTAAGATTAAGGATAAGGACACCGACGAAGTTATCAGGGAGGTTCCTGCTGAGAAAACCTTGGATTTAATCCAGAAGGCATGGGAAATGGCGGGAATCCTAGTAGATGAGAAACGATAGGAGGTAAATTATGGCAATCAGATTATCGGGAATGGCGTCGGGACTTGATACTGACAGTATTGTTCAGGAACTGGTTTCGGCATATTCCACCAAGAAAGATAATATAGTAAAGAAACAGACTAAGCTTGAGTGGACTCAGGATGCATGGAAGGACATGAATACCAAGATATACAGCTTTTACAGCAGCAAGCTGTCCAACATGAGATTTTCATCCAATTACAGTCTGAAGACAGCAACAGTATCCAACAGCTCAATTGCGAAGGTTACGGCTTCATCGACTGCTGTTAACGGCACACAGACACTCAAGGTCAACAGACTTGCAACCTCCGGTTATCTTACGGGAGGTGAGGTGTCAGCTAAGAACAGTGACGTTGACACAGTAAAGACATCGACCAAGCTCGGAGATATTTTGGGCAAGGATACGGACGGCTCTTCACTGGGTAAGATTGAGCTTACAGTAGGTGACAGCACTACATCCATTGATATGACGTCGGATATGACGGTCGCTTCATTTGTTAATAAGCTTAAGTCAGCGGGCGTTAACGCAAGCTTTGACGAGAAGAACCAGAGGTTCTTTATCAGCGCCAAGACAAGCGGAGCAGATGCAGATTTTTCACTCACGGCATCCAATACCGAGGCGATTGACACATTAAAGGGCTTGGGTCTTTATGCAGTTTCGGATAAGGAGCTTGAGAAATATAAGGCGGATCAGGACATTGACATAGACGCCGAAGTGGAGTCAGCATATGATAAGCAGAAGACTGCTTACACGGATGCGGATACACAGAAGGCAGCTCTTGAGGAACAGCAGAAAACTCTTCAGGACAGTGTTGACAGTCTTTCAACCAAGCAGGAGTATCTTGACGCCAAGGCAAAGTATCTTCATATGGATTATATTGAAGGTGAGGAGACCGAGTATAACGAGGATGGCACTGAGAAGGTTGATGAAGACGGCAATGTAGTTACTCATAAGACATATCAGCTGGCAGACGGAGCTTTAGATTCCAAGATAGAGGACATCAATAAAGAGATTGATGAGCTCAATGCGCATCTTGAGGGTTATGATATGAGAATCGCCAACGGCGAAACCCTTACGGATGATGAGCTGGCGCAGAAGGCTTCCTATGAGAATCAGAAGAAAGCTGCCAATGACGCGCTTACAACTCTCCAGAATGATGTATACACGCCGGAGGATTTCAAGAAAGCTGAGGATGTTGCTATATCTGACGGTGAGGATGTTGCACAGCAGCTTGCAACAGCAACGGATGAGCTTTCCAAGGTTTCGGATGCATTAAGCTCGGATGATAAGCTTGCTGCATATGTGGATGACAGGAATGCAGAAATAGATAAGTCCAATGAAGAGCTTAAGGCAAGCCTTACGGATTATTACACCAATCTGAAGCAGACTGCACAGGATATAGTCGCCGGTTATTCTACGGATGAGGCAGCAAAAGCAGCCACAAGAATTGTCGGTGTTGATTCGGAGATTGAGCTCAATGGTGCTGTATTTAAGAACAATACCAACACCTATGACATCAACGGACTTACGATTCAGGCAACCGGAGAGACGAATGGTCAGGCAGTTACTATTACAACTGATACTGATATAGACGGAATATATGATAAGGTTAAGAATTTCTTCTCAGCATATAATGAACTTATAACAGCTATGGATACGGCATACAATGCTTCATCCTCAAGCGGCTATGAGCCTCTTACGGATGATGAGAAGGATGCCATGACTGATACCGAGATAGAGAAGTGGGAGCAGAAGATTAAGGATTCCCTGCTCAGAAGGGATACAACCCTGGGCAATCTTACATCCTCAATGAAGAGTATTATGAGTTCGGCATACACGATAAACGGCAAGAGCGTATCTCTTTCGACATATGGTATTAAGACCTTGGGTTATTATTCATCAGGTGATAATGAAAAGGGTGTATACCATATAGATGGTGACTCTGATGACACTTCGACATCGGGTAATACGGATAAGCTCAGAACAGCTATTGCATCGGATCCTGATACTTTTATTGAATTCTTCAGCAAGCTTACCAACAGTCTGTATTCTAAGCTGACAGATAAGATGGCAACATCAACACTCAGCAGTGCTTATACGGTATATAATGACAAACAGATGACAACGCAGTACAGCAATTATACAACTGAGATAGAGGAGTGGGAGGATAAGATATCTGACTATGAGGAAAGATATTACAGCAAGTTTTCAGCAATGGAAACTGCGCTGACGAAACTCAACTCACAGACATCCAGCCTGTCATCACTGTTTGGATAATAAGATAAAGGCTGGAACAGGGAGGTTAGGCTATGGCTCTACCAAGCGGGTACGCACAATATAATAACAGTAAAGTCCTGACGGCATCGCCGGCGGAATTAACGCTTATGCTCTACGAGGGAGCGATTAAGTTCTGCAATATAGCCTTGATGGCGATAGACCAGGGGGATATGATGAAGGCACATACCAATATAGTGAAGGCTGAAAATATCATCGTAGAATTTCAGTCAACCCTGAATCATAAATACCCTGTGGCAGAGGATTTTGACAAGGTATATAATTACATATACGGAAGACTTGTTGAGGCTAACATCAAGAAGGATAAAGATATTCTTGAAGAAGCTCTGGGACATATCAGAACCATGCGTGATACATGGAAGGAAGTTATGAGACTTACTCATAATGCATAGGAGAATATATGGATAAAAACAACAGTTATGTGAGCCTTTTAATTGACAGTCTTCAGAAGAAAATAACCGTACTGGAAGAAATCGCAGGGACCAATGCCAGAATGAAAGAGGTTGTCACAAGTTCAAAGTTTGATGCAGAGCTTTTTGATTCGATTGGTGAGGAAAAATCAGCTCTGGTGGAAGAGATAAATAAGCTTGACAATGGGTTTGAGACGATTTATAGTAGGGTTAGAGAAGAACTTACGGATAACAAGGAAATATATGCCGCGCAGATTAAGGTAATGCAGGAGCTTGTCCGCAGAATAGTTGATTTATCCACCTCGATAGAAGCGGATGAACAGCGTATCAAGACGGAGGTTGAGAAGCAGTTCTCCAAGATAAAGCAGACTGTCAGACAGACCAGAAAGAACAGCGCCGCAGTCCATAATTACTACAGAAATATGCAGAAGCTGGACCTCGAGCCACAGTTTATGGATAAGAAAAAATAAAAAAAATTATAAATCGGGGTTAAGTTTTTAACATATACTCCGATATATAATACAAATAAGTAAGGTAACTTACTTAGCAACAGCAGCGAAAGCTGCACAACAAAATCATTGAATCGCAAGGATGCGATCAAAATAGTTCAAGGAGGACAAAACTATGGTAGTACAACACAATTTAACAGCGATGAACGCTAACAGAAATCTGAGTGGAGTGCAGAATGCACAGGCAAAGTCAACAGAGAAGTTATCTTCAGGCTACAGAATTAACAGAGCCGGAGATGATGCAGCAGGCCTTACAATTTCCGAGAAGATGAGAAGCCAGATCAGAGGTCTTAACAAGGCTTCAACGAATGCACAGGATGGTATCTCATTAGTACAGGTTGCAGAAGGTGCTCTTAACGAGACACATTCTATCTTACAGAGAATGAATGAGTTAGCTACTCAGGCAGCTAACGATACTAACACCTCTACGGATAGACAGGCAATCCAGATGGAGATTAACCAGTTGACATCAGAGATTGATAGAATTCGTTCTACAACTCAGTTCAACACAATGAACTTACTTGATGGTTCATTCACAGGTAAGAACCTCCAGGTTGGTTCACTTTCAGGACAGAGCATTAGTATTTCAATTACCAATATGAACGCTTCAACTTTGGGAGTTAGCGGTCTTAAGGTTAGCACATTCTCATCAGCTGGTGCAGCAATGGCATCCATCCAGGCAGCTATCAACAAGGTATCAACGATGAGATCTACACTTGGTGCTCTTCAGAACAGACTTGAGCATACAATCAACAACCTTGATACAACAAGTGAGAATACTCAGTCAGCTGAGTCACGTATCCGTGATGTTGATATGGCTACAGAGATGGTTGAGTACAGCAAGAACAACATTCTTGCTCAGGCTGGACAGTCAATGCTCGCTCAGGCAAATCAGTCAACACAGGGAGTTTTATCACTTCTCCAGTAATTAGGATAAGTATTATTAAGGGTATCACGAAAGTGGTACCCTTTTTTTACTGACATTTTAGCCTGTAAGTGGTAGAATGATTATGTAATTACGAAACTAAGACGAGTGAGGGCTTGAGTATGTTCAAAGTATCTGTAATTGTACCTGTTTATAATGGAGAAAAGTATATTGACAGATGTATGAAGTGCCTTGTTCAGCAATCTCTTAAGGAGCTGGAGCTGATTGCTGTTAATGATGCCTCTACGGACAGGAGCGCACAGTATCTTGAAAATTGGAGGCGGCAGTACCCTGAAAATATAAGGGTTATCAGCTTACAGGCAAACCGTGGAGCCGGAGGAGCGAGAAATTTGGGGATTAGTCTGGCAGAGGGCGAATATATCGGATTTATGGATTGCGATGACGAGATAGACGGGTCGATGTTTGAAGAGCTGTACAATAAAGCAGCTCAAGAAGACTGTGATATTGTGGATTGCGGATATTACGAGGAAAGCACAGGAATATCGGTGCTCTCCTTTGATGATGAAGTAACAGGAAACCTTGATGATGTAAAGAGGGGGAAAATAATTTCCGGTATGGGTTATTCCGTAACGAAAATATTTCGTGCCTCCCTGCTTAAGGAAAACAATTGCCTGATTCGTGAAGGTGTGATTTATGAGGATGCTGATTTTCTGATACAGGCGATCCTGTCAGCTAAGAAAATCGGAAATGTAAAATCTGTATTATATTATTACAGGAATAATGAGCAGTCCTCCTCGAAAATACAGAATGAGCAGAAAAAATTTGACGATATGTTAAGTGCAATGCAGGCGGTCGATTTGCTTAAAAAGCAAAATCCTGCGGCGGGCGCTAATACAATACAGGCAATGGAATATGTAATGTTAAGCTGTCTTAGCTGCGCCATCGGAATGTGTCTTATGAATCAGGATAATGCAGCCTTTAGATTGACGGATAATCTAAGACTCCTTAAGAAAATGTCAGCCGGCGGGTGTGCAAATTGGCAGAACAATATTTATCTGGATAAATATATGCCGGATGAGAGCAAGGAGATACTTAGGTGGTTTGAAACAGTGGGGTAGTATTTAAATGAAAATCTTGTATTGCAGCTGGAATGAAAATTCCTTCAGGGATACCTTAAATTATCTAAAAAAAACTGCGGATGAAGTCATTGTGATGCAAAAGGATGTAAAAGAATATCTGGACGGACGCGTGGCAGGGGAGCTGGCGGATACAATGTCAAATAATATTGACATTGTATTTTCATATGATTTTCTTCCGATGGTATCGGATATGTGCAGCCGGATGAAGAAAATATATGTATCATGGATATATGACTGGCCTAATTATACTTTATTTCAGCGTGAGGTATATAATGAATGTAACCGGATTTATCTTTTTGAGAGGGACGGAATTGACATTCTTAACGGTTACAGGGTGGATAATTTATATTATATGCCGCTGGCTGTGGATACAGAGAGGCTGGATAAGCTGCTGGGAACGGATATTGCGGGGACTGTGTACCAATATGATGTCAGCTTTGTCGGAAATATGTATCTTAAAAAGAATGAGGCAATGCTGACGGATAATATTCCCCCTTATTACTCGGGCTTTATCGACGCATTAAGTAACGCGCAGCAGAAGGTCTTTGGGTATAATTTCATCAATGAAATCGTGGATAAGGATTTTACAAAGGACTATCTTAACGCCATAGGTACTACCTTACAGGTAATGAATGTACCTGACAGCTTTTTGCTGGCTAATCAGATTAACCGGCTCATAACCGGACAGGAAAGGCGCAATCTCCTAAGGGCGGCAGCAGCTAAGTTCAAGGTGGATTTGTTTACGCAGGGCAGCATTGAAGATATCCCGTCGGTAAATATAAACGGAGGCGTTGAATATTGCGGGGAAATGCCTCGAGTATTCAGAAATTCCAAGATTAACCTTAATATTACCACGCGTTCAATCACATCCGGAGTGCCACTTAGAGTATTTGACATTCTTGGCAGTGGAGGCTTCTGCTTAACCAATTATCAGGCAGGGATAGCAGAGCACTTTAAGGACGGACGGGACCTGGTTATGTATAGCAGCCCCGAAGATATGCTGGACAAGATAGAATACTATCTCTCCCATAATGAAGAACGCACAGCAATAGCCGTAAACGGTCACGAAAAAGTTAAGGAGTACAGCTATGAGAGGGCGTTTTCAAGTATGCTGCCTTAGCTTCGCACCCATACCGCTATAATAATTCACAGTGAGGAATGTAAAATGAAATTGTCCGTATGTATTATTACGAAAAATGAAGCTGAGAAATTAGAAAAATGCCTTAAATCCTTAAAGCCCTATGATGTAGAAATCGTGGTGGCGGATACGGGCTCCGTGGATGCTACGGATAGTGTTATTAAAAAATATGCGGATGTATCGGGCAGCTTTGAGTGGTGTGATGATTTTTCCAAGGCAAGGAATTACTCCATAGGTCTTGCAAATAACGATTGGATTCTGGTTCTGGACAGCGACGAATGGATTGAGAAAATGGATTTTGAAGGGCTTGGGAAGTTAATAGGAGAGCATCCTCAAATGGCAGGAAGACTTGAGCGAATAAACCGGTATGACGGCGCTGACGGCAGACAGGCAGGGCATGAACGTATATGCCGTCTGTTTGACAGAAGATTTTATGAGTACAGAGGCAGGATTCATGAGCAGGTTATCCGAAAGAGTAATGAAAAAGCAGAGTACCGGAATATACCGCTTCAAATCGGACACAGCGGATATGAGGGAAGTACTGAGGAAAAACGTCAAAAGGCACAGCGCAATATAAAGCTGCTTAAGCTGGATTTGGAAGAAAACGGAGAGAACCCGTATACATTTTATCAGCTTGGCAAGAGCTGCTATATGTGTCAGAAGTATGACGAGGCGGCAGAATATTTTGAACAGGGGCTTGGTTTTGATTTAGACCCGAAGCTGGAGTATGTGCAGGATATGGTGGAAACCTATGCCTATACTCTTTTACAGCTCAAAAGATATGGGGAAATGATGTTTCTTAAGAATATCTATGACGAGTTTGCAGTATCAGCCGACTATATATTCCTTATGGGACTTGCATATATGAACAATGAAATGTTCGAGGAGGCTGTCAGGGAATTTGAAAAAGCTGCTGCATGCTCATTTAGTAAGGTGGAGGGCTGCAACAGCTATAAGGCGTACTATAACGCCGGAGTTATCCGCGAATGTCTTGGCGAATATGAAAAGGCAAGGCAGTACTACGAAAAATGCGGCAAATATGAACCGGCGCTTAAGGCACTTGAACGGTTAAAGTAACAGCTTTTTTATGGAATTTAACCCCTCGGTGGAAATCTTATTCATTATAAATTCATTATCGGTAAGAGGGATGCTGACCATGGACTTAAGGTATGCCGAAAGTCTGTTAAAACGGTCCTTTTGTATGAATTCAGGGTCGCCTGCTCCGTTTGTAAGGCAGGCATTGACACTGAGGACACACAGATTAACAATGGAGTATTCAACAGCCTTTTGAATACCGGGATAGTTGGGCAGGACTGACAAAGTATTATAAATAGCCTCAATGGCAGCGGTTGAGTTACGCAAAAATGAGGCTGCATTTGTGCATTTTGAAATAGAAGTCCCATAGTTCTTGTAGCAGTAGAGGATTTCCTTAACATTTCCTATGCTGCCTGCTTTGGCAAAGGTCAGCATAAGTGTCTCGCAATCCTCAAGTATACAGTTTTCACGAAAGCTGATATTTAATGTATCCCAAAAAGATTTCTTGAAAAGTCTTGACCAGAAGTAACCGCCGCTGGCAATCAGCTCGCTTCTCTTATAGTCATTTAATATTCCGGATAATTCATCGGAGGTATGCACGATGGCATTGTCGGCAGCCTCATTATAATAACCGCAGTCGACAATATCATAGTTCCCTTCAACCGCTTTGCTGTATAATTTTTCATACATTTGCGGAACAACAATATCATCACTGTCCACAAATCCGACATATTCGCCGGAGGCATAGCACAGCCCCACATTCCTCGCACCGCCTGCCCCGCGGTTCTTATCTGAGTTTACAAGAATGACTTTGTCCGGAAATTGAGCCTCGCAGTCCATCATTATGGACAGAGTATTATCCGTGGAACAGTCATTGACAAGTATGATTTCGATATCCGGGAGCGTCTGATGTACCAGATTGCCCAGACACGCAGCTAAGGTCTTCTCAGCGTTATATGCTGGAATAATAACGGATACTTTTGGCATATGTCTTTCCTCCGAAGAAAATTTGTGATATAATGAATTTAACTCGATAAATGATTCATTGGATAAGTATAACATAATTTACGCGGGATGTATAATGTTTTCAGTAAATATGTCGATATATTATATATGGTATCGGTCTGTGTTGAACGGGACGTATGGTCAAATTAAACAATAGGAGATGATAATCATGGATGATTACAGACAGCAGCAGATTGAAGCATTACAGGTTGCACATGAATACAGCGGTAAGCTTATTAAGGGGATTGAGAATGTTTCCGGCGAATTAAGCGGGAACAGACTTTTAGATACGGATGCGTATCTGGACGAGGTGGTTAATGGAATTAACTGGCTCATTGAGATTGTCAACAGGACAACTGACGTTATCAATGAGAAGACGGTTCAGATAGAGAAGAATGAAGTAAATGAAGCAGTTAAGAAATTAGCAGATGCATTGTCCAAGAAGGATGATGCTTTAATTGCTGACGCACTTAAGAACGGAATGTTGGATTTTGTAAAGCAGGTAGAGAAGGTAACAGCAGAATATTAAGCAGTAATAACCCGGGTATTGTGTACTTGGGTTATTCTTTTAGGAGGGAGCCTATGAAGGACATAAGGATTTATGTTATGGCACATAAGGCGTTTGAACCGCCAAAGGACAGCATATACATACCGCTGCAGGTGGGGGCTGCACTGCATGAACCGCTGGGGTATCTTGCCGACAATACAGGCGATAATATATCTGCGAAGAATCCGAATTATAATGAACTGACCGGATTATACTGGATGTGGAAGAACGGACCTGAATGTGATATCACGGGTCTATGCCATTACCGCAGGTTTTTCCTCAATGATGAGGAGGAACTGCTTGGTGCGGCGGACTATGAGAGGCTGCTGTGTGAGTATGATGCCGTTGTGACACCGGGCTTAATCTACCCGCAGGGAGAGACTGTATACAATGCATATGGGGAAAAGCATTATACCAAGGATTTGGACTTGACAAGGAATGCTGTGGCAAAGCATTATCCGGACTGCCTTAAGGTTTATGATGATGTTATGAACGGCAGGGGCATGTATTATGCCAATATGCTTGTAACCTCCAAGAAGCTGATGGATGAGTACTCAAAGTGGCTGTTTACGGTGCTTTTTGAGGTTGAGAAGCATATAGATATGACGGGCTATGATGACTATGACAGGCGTGTATATGGTTTTATTGCAGAACGCCTGCTGCTGGTGTGGCTCAGGTACCGCAGTCTTCGTGTATACGAGGCTCCGGTTGGACTTATGTCCGCCAAATCAGAGACCGCTGAGGTAATCGACAGGTCTGCACAGATTTTAAAGACCGGAAATTTCAAAGAGGTATTGTCATATCTTAAGGAGATAAATTTAAGACGTCCGGATTTGTTCTTTAAGGATTCGGATACCAATGGAGAGCTGGCAGCGATTTACACCTTAGCTGAGATTATGTCCGCGGAGGAGAGAGCCGGCAAAAGCAACCTCGTTTTGTATTCGACGGATTACCGCGAGCTTACACGCATCTATGCAGGGTTAAGACAGAGGATTACTGAATATGAGCAGGCAAATGAGCTTTTTTCTTACATAACGGAGTATAATCTGTCAATTGAATTTGTGGCACTGGCAGTCACGAAGGTATATGAGGGGAAGGAAGACAGAATACGTGTTTACAATGCGCTTGCCAATGCGTATCTTGACAGGAAGGATATCAATATGGCGAGAATGTATGTAGGACTGGCACTGAAGGAGGGGTGATTCTTTCATGGAAAAGAAAATCAGTGTGATTATTCCCTGCTATAATGCCGCCAAGTGGCTCCCGAAATGCTTTATATCATTGACACAGCAAAGCATCGGGATGGAAAACCTTGAGCTTATTTTTGTAAATGACGCATCAACCGATGACGGAGCAACGTGGAATATGCTCACCGAAATGGAGCGAGCATACCCACAGTCCATTATCATTATAGATTTGCCGCAAAACCGCCGGCAGGGCGGTGCAAGAAATGAAGGCTTAAAGTACGCATCCGGAGAATATATCTCATTTGTGGATGCGGATGACTGGGTGGATAAGGATTTATATGAGAAAACTTATAGCTGTGCACAACGGACAAAGGCGGATATAGTACAGTTTAATCACAGCTTTTATTTTGAAAAGGCGGGAATTGTGCCGAACAAAGCAGAAATGCCCTATGAATGTATACGAATCGAGAGCAACGAGGACAGGCGCAGGCTACTGATTTCGGAAAAGCTGACCTATGGCTGCTGGAATAAGCTGTACAGACGGGAGCTGGTGGAACGTGCCGGAGTGCATTACGCAGAGCACGTGATGTATGAGGAACCGCTTTTTGTGTATCCGCTGCTGTTCTACGCGGACGTCTTTGTGACAATGCCGGACAGACTATATATCTACCGGCAGAATCAGTCGGGAACTATGCGAAGGGATATGGAGGAGAAACAAACCCTCCTGCAGCACGCACAGGTGCAGCTTGAAGTATGGAATTTTATGAAGCAGACTGAGTTTTTTAAGCCCTTTTATGAGGAGATTAAGATGTATTTCCTGCACACATATCTTTATGAGATACTGGATTTTGCAGGAAGGCGCGGACTTGACCTTGAATTGGAGGAGTTTATGCCGTTAGCAAAGAAGGCAGTCATGGAGGTAGGGGATATCACGCAGTCGCCGTATGAGAGAGTGCTTGTGAAACAGATGCAGCTATACCGCATCATCCAAAAAGGTCTTACACAGGAAGAATTCAGTGAATATAAGAAATCCCTAGGACTAAAAGCAGAGCATGGAGGCGTATGAACGTATGACAAAAGTGATAACCTATGGCACCTTCGACTTATTTCATGAGGGTCATTATAAGCTATTAGAACGTGCAAAGGCATTGGGTGATTATCTAATTGTCGGTGTCACAACGGAGCATTTTGATGAGATGCGCGGCAAAGTTAATGTAATCGACCCGATTATGAAGCGCATTGAAAATGTTAAAAATACCGGATTTGCCGATATGGTAATCGTGGAGGACCATGAGGGACAGAAGATAGAAGATATTCAGAAATACGGGGTGGATATTTTCACACTTGGTTCGGACTGGGTCGGCACCTTTGATTATCTTAACACCTTTTGTAAGGTAGTATATCTGGAAAGAACACCGAATATTTCTTCAACGATGCTGAGAGGTAGTTCGTTTCGGGTCACTAAGACCGGACTTGTAGGAACAGGACGTATTGCGAGGCGTTTCCTGTCAGAAACGAGGTTCACCAGCGGAATTGCGGTAATGAGTGCATACAATCCGGATGAAAAGAGCGTAGCATTATTCAAAAAAGACTGCAGCAAATATGACATAAATATAGAAACACAGAATTACCAAGCGTTTCTTGACGAGGTGGATGCCGTTTACATTGCCTCGACCCACGAAACACATTATGAATATGCCAAGACGGCGCTAAATGCCGGAAAGCACGTCCTTTGTGAAAAGCCGCTTGCTTTCACCAGGCAGGAAAGCGAGGAATTATACGAGCTTGCCGCAGAAAGAGGGGTTATTTTGATGGAAGCTATTAAGGCTGCATACTGCCCGGGCTTTCAACAGCTTCTGAATGTGATACAGAGTGGTAAAATCGGTGAAATAAGGGATGTGGAGGCTTGCTTTTCACGTATTGCAAGGGAAAAATCCCGTGAGAGGACGGACGCCAGATATGGCGGTGCATTTCTGGAGTATGGAGGTAATGCACTGATGCCGATTATCAAGATTCTGGGAAAAGATTACGAATCGGTATACTTTGACAGCATTGATAATGAGTTGGGAACGGACGATTACACGAAAATACAGATTCGATACAAGGATGCCATGGCAACGGCGAAGGTGGGTATGGCGGTAAAATCCGAGGGCCAGCTTGTGGTGGCAGGAACAAAGGGATATGTAATCGCACAGTCCCCGTGGTGGCTCACACAGAAGTTTGACGTATGCTACGAGGACGAGAAGCTTATTGAACATTATGAACCGAAGTTCATAGGGGACGGACTTCGCTATGAGATTTGTGAATTCCTTGCCAAAATACACGGAAACGGTGAGAAATCCTATAAGCTCACGGCAGGAGAATCAATTGCAATTACCGGAATTGTGGAAGAATTTGTGAGAAAAAGAGGGATTATATAACAGGCTATGCTGCGATTTGATGATGAGTTTTTTTTAGAAGAAGTACGCTGCGGATTTACTGTTTCGGCAATGATGAAAAAGGCATGGGCAGTCGAGCTGGATTTGGCGGATATGCTTCTTGAGGCGTGCAGCCAATACGATTTGCGCATCTATGCAAGCTGGGGCACGCTTCTGGGGGCAGTAAGACATCGGGGCTTTGTTCCATGGGATGATGATATGGATTTTGATATGCCGAGAGAGGATTATATGCAGCTAATGAGGCTCATTGAAAGAGGGGATGTCCTGACAGAGGTATATTGCAGCAGTCTTTACACGAAGGGAACACATTGCCAGCCAAGTGCGGCAATTATGAATTATAACAGTGTTCCGATGCCACAGAGTATATCAAAACGGTATTACGGCTTTCCGTTTACAGCCGGAATTGATATTAATCCAATGGATTATGTTCCGGATGATGAGGAGTTAGCAAATTCACAGTTCCTTCTCTATGGAATTTTATATGATATAGGGCAGCGTTTTGGACAGCTTAAGGAAAACGGTGAACTGGAGGAAAGGATTAGCAGCGCGGAGGAATTATGCGGGACAAAATTTGTCCGTGATGATACATTAAGACAGCAAATATGGCGTTTTTCGGATAAGGTCGCAGCCATTGCGGCGCGGGGAGAGTCCTCATATATTTGTGAAATGGGGCGGCGCGTGCGCGGACAGACAAATTATCTGATACCGCTTGAATGGATTGATGAAGTACAATGGATGCAGTTTGAAAATATCAAGGTACCTGTACCGGCTGGGTATGACGGTATTTTAAAGCTGAATTACGGCGAGGACTATATGGTATTTAAAAATACAGGAGCAGCACATAATTATCCGTTTTATAAGGAGCAGCAGGAATATTTAGAGAGGTGTAATTTGATATGTACTACGTAAACCCTAATCTTGTAGACTTAAAAAGAATTGTATATCAGAATAACAGAAAGGATTATCTCAGACTGGATTTGAATGAGAATCCGGGAGGACTGCCGCAGGAATTTGTTGACAGGGTGCTCTCGGATATAACCGGACAGTTTATTTCACAGTATCCGGAAACCTTGGAATTTGAAACCTGTCTGGCGGATTTCCTTGGAGTACATAATGATAATCTGTGCATCGTAAACGGTTCCTCCGAGGGCATCCGTCATATCATAGAAGCATTTTCATCACCCGGTGGAAAAATCGTCGGAGTTGTGCCGTCCTATGCGATGTATCAGGTATATGCGCAAATGTATGGAAGACAGTTCATACAGGTACATTATAATGACGATTTATCGGTATCGGCAGAGGAGATTATCGCAAAACTGAGTAAAGATGTCGACCTGCTTATTTTGCTCAATCCGAATAATCCGGTAGGCAATGCGTATTCAAATGAGGAGCTGGAGCTTATTCTTGAGGCAACCAAAAGATATGAGATCAATCTTCTGATTGATGAAGCATATATGTATTTTTATGACAACACCTTCATTGAGTATGCAATAGATAACCCACATGTCCTGTTAACCAGAACATTTTCAAAGCTGTTTTCACTTGGCGGTTTAAGACTTGGCTATGTGGTGGGACAGCCTCAGGATGTCAAAATGATTTCAAATCTGTGTACGCCGCATAATACGAATGCAGTAGCAATGAAGTTTGCACAGGCAATTCTTGAGACGGACGGATTGCTGGAGGAATTAATTGAAAAACAGCTCGCAGGAAAGAAGTATATTATTGAAAGTCTTAGGGCAAACGGATTTACCGTGAGTGCCAAGGAAGGCAATTTTATATTTGTGAAACCACGTAAGGTGGATGCGGATGAAATTGTGGGACGGATGAAGGAGGAGAAGAAGATTCTTATCAAATCTTATTCAGGAATAGGAAGTCTTGGAAAGTGCCTGCGAGTGACTACTGGAGAAAAACAGTATATGGAACAGTTTTTGAATGCATTATTGGAAATTGATCGATAGGATATAAGAAAATGGTATTGGATGAGTTATTTTTCAAGGAAGAAGTGCGCTCGGGTTACCAGGTATCGGAACGTATGAAGCACATCTGGGCGGTTGAGCTGGAACTGTGGAGCAAATTTGACGAGGTATGCAGAAAGCACGGACTTAGATATTTTGCAGCATACGGAACACTTCTCGGTGCTGTCAGGCATCATGGCTTTATTCCATGGGATGATGACATAGACCTTTGTATGATGCGGGATGACTACGAGAAATTAAAGCTTATTGCAGCGGATGAGTTTCGGGAGCCGTACTTTTTTCAGGATTGGTATAATTCCTGCGGAAGAACCTGGATTTTTTCAAAGCTGCGCAACAGCAATACGGCAGCAATCGAATTTCCTGATAAGGGACCTGAGTTTAATCAGGGTATGTTCATAGATATAAATGCTTTGGATGAATTTGATGACGGACAGCATGTTGACCCCACCTTTAAAAAGGTGCAGCGCGAGCTTTTTGACTGCATTAACAATCCGGTAAGTATGCTTAAGGGAGTACTTGCAGGACGGACGTTTGCGATGGATACCGATACCATTATTAAGCTTTCAAATGATTATATCACGGCGCAGCGATGCTTTGACCGGTTGACGTTGGAGCATTTCGGAGAATCCGATTATGTAGGTTATTACGTGGATGAGGTGCGTGGAAATGACCGTTTCTTTCCCAAAAGCGCCTTTGACGAAACTATCTATATGGACTTTGAAGGCTTTCAGATGCCGGTTCCGGCAGGCTATGATATAGTTTTAAAGAAATGGTATGGTGATTATATGACGCCGAGGCAGGTTGGAAACTGCCACGCGAATGCATTGCTGGACCCTTTTAAAGC